>CATLFA010000033.1 GCA_949927585.1 uncultured Clostridiaceae bacterium | reverse complement strand
TATTTCTATTTTACTTATTTTTCCCCATTGTAATAATACTTGTTCTACTTTTCCATTTAATATATATCTATCATCTACTTTAATTTCTTTTATTTTTATTACTCCTGGTTTTAAATTATTTAACTGTATAATTCCTTTTTCGTTTGTAGTGTATTGTCCTAATTTCTCTCCATTTTCTTTTGTTATTTCAAATGTAACATTTGAAAGTGGCTTTTTGGTTTCACTATCTATTTTTATCAAATCCAGACTACAATTATTAGGGTCTACCTGCATAGTAATACTTGTATTGGCTTCTTCATAGCTACTAGTATATGTTACATAGCTTTGTGCCTCACTAATTGAACTTTTAGCTAAATATACTGGACAAGTCTTTACTTCTGCAGCTTCTATTTTTATTTTCATATTTACTTTTTCTTTTATATTTTTAGTTGGAATTGCTATTTTGAAATTTGAATTGTTTAAACTTGAAACTTCTTTATTATTTGAATCTAATATTTTTGTTCCAGAAATAAAATTTTCTATTGATATTTTATAAGATTTTAATGTTTTATTAGCTGTTACTTTATAATTTTGAATATAATATTCTTCTCCATTAATTATTTCTACTTTCTTTTCTCCATTTTTGTTAATAGCTACTTGTGGCGCTTGGTATTGCTCTTTTCCATTTATTCCATATTCATATAGCATTTGTGCTACATTTAGTACTTTTTCTCCTCTTCTTTGTATTTCTTCTACAGTATTTCCATCTACACTTCTATTTCCTAATATATATTTATCTTTCGGAGCTACTTTTTCTGCATAACTATGTAGTGCAATTTTTGTTGCTGAATAAAAATCATCATCACATTCTAAATTCCATTCTTTATAATTTGAACCCATATATCCTTTACTTAATATTCTCCAAATTGATGAATCTGTTTCTTTAAAAATAGTTCCATTATATGCTCCATACCCTGTACCTACTCCTTCTTTTGCAGGCTCTATACAAAATGCTGGATATCTATTTCCTGTTTCAGCATCTATATAATATACATACCATACTATTTTATAACTCCATTTATTATTTGATGACATCCAATATTCCACTAAAGAATCACATTCATGGTCTCCTTGGAGCAATATTGTGTCTCCTTCTTTTATATTTGCTTTTACTACATTTCCATTCATTAATATTGTAACTAATTGAATTATTATTAATATTATACTTATTATTTTTGTTCTTTTCATTTTTTCCTCCTTATTTTGATGTTGAAAGTTAAAAATTTTTTATAAATATAAAAAATAAATAAAATATCTAATTTTTTCTCTTTCCTTCTAACATCTTTCTTGTTTTTTCGACAAAATAGGGACTAAATATATGATTTTCATATATCTAGCCCCTATTTGATTTATCTTTTATTTTATTCAGCTGTGTATGGTAAAACTGCTATTTGTCTTGCTCTTTTTACTGCAAGAGTAATATCTCTTTGATGTTTTGCACATGCACCTGTTGCTCTTCTTGGTAAGATTTTACCTTTATCATTTATAAATTTCTTTAATTGATCTGCATTTTTATAATCTAAAACAAGATTTTTGTCTGCACATAAAGGACAAACTTTTTTTCTTATTTTTCTAAACTTTGGATTATAATCTTCATCCATATTATTGTTTCTATTATTTCTTTTTTGTTTCTTATCTGCCATCTCATTTTCCCCCTTTCCAAACTCAAAGAGTCTACGCTCTTCATTATTCATTATTCATGGTTGGCATTCATGCCAACACTTAGAATGGTAGGTCGTCTCCTGAAGATACTTCAAAATCAGAAGCTCCTGTAGTCTGCTCTGGCATTGTTCCAAATGTTGCATCAAAACTTCCTCCAGCTTCTCCATCTCTTTTGCTATCTGCAAAATATGCTTCTTCTGCCACTACTTCTGTTATGTAATGTTTTTGTCCTTGGTCATCATCCCAAGTTCTTGTTTGTATTCTTCCTATTACACCTACTTGTTGACCTTTTTTGAAGTATTTACTGCAAAATTCACCTAGTTTGCTCCATGCTACTATATTTATGAAGTCTGCTTGTCTTTCTTCTCCTGGTCTTACAAATCTTCTATTTACTGCTAAACTAAAAGATGCTACTAATGTATTGTTAGTTTGTGTATATCTAACTTCTGGGTCTCTTGTTAATCTTCCCATTAAAATTACTTTGTTCATATTTTTTACCTTACCTTTCGGCCCCTTATTCTTCAACTTTTACAGTCATAAATTTAATTACTTCATCTGTAATTCTATAATTTCTTTCTAGTTCAGATATTAAAGATGTGTTAGCTTCAAAATAGAATACTACATAGTAACCTTCTTTGTTTTTCTTAACTTCATAGGCTAATCTTCTTTTTCCTAATTCGTCAGCTTTTTCTAATTTACCATCACTATTAATTAAATCTGATAATTTTTGAATTAATGTTTTAATTCCTTCTTCATCAACATTTGGATTAATAATGACAACACTCTCGTATTTATTCATTATTTTTCACCTCCTTCTGGATTAATAACCTACATATTTTAATGTAAGTAAGGATGCTATAAAAATAACATTGCTATTTTTACAGCAATGCTATTTTATCATATTTTTATGCTATTTACAATACTTTTTTACAATATTTATTTTTTATTTTGTCCCAAACCCATTGGGAAACGTCCCCAATGGACACCCAATGTTCATTATTTTGTTAATTCATCTGTATAATATTCGAAACCATAACCAAAATTCAATTTGCAGTATTTACCTATAAATTCGGGCTCGTTCCAATCTATTTTATATGATGGCTCTACTATTATTTCTCCGTTTTTGTTTACTACTCCCCATTTGTTATCTATACATATTCCTGCATATCCATAACTATTAAATTCTGTAACTATATCATATTTTGCTTCTACTATTATTTTGTCTTCTTTATTTATAAATCCCCATTTTCCATTTTTGTTATATGAAAATGCTGAATTTTGTGTAAATATTTCTTTGTTACTTATTAAATTTCCATCATTGTTTAAATATTTCATATCTGTATTTGATAATAATTTTATATAATTTTCATATGTGTATAATACTGCATTTTTTATACTTACTTGCTGTACCATTTTGTTATTATACATATTTATTATATTTTCTTTTGATATAATTGCTTGCAAAGCATTTTTATCTTTTACTTTTTGTATTATATCATATTTAAAGTCTATTACTGTATTTTCAGATACATTTATTACTCCTACTTTTCCGTTCTTTCGTTGCTATAAAATAATCTGCAAAGGCATATTCTAAATATTCATATTTATTTTTTATTAATACTTTGCCTTCTTTATTTGTTAATCCAAACTTTTCATTTTCGTCAATTATTATTATATAGTTTTCATTGTTTGTTTCTATTGTATTTCCATATTTTGAATTCTGCTTTTGCCCTTCTTTATTGTATATTTCTATGCTTTCTCCTTTTGTAGTTGTAATTTTATTTGTTCCACACATTATATAGTCATATTCTACTGGTAATATTTCTTCACCTTTTAAAGATAATACACCTTGTTTTGAATTTTTTTGTACTATAAATATATTATTTGTTTTATTATATTCTATTTCCTCATATGAAATTGGTATAATCTCTTTTTTATCTTTTACTATTCCATATTTTCCATTTTTGGCTACTAATAAATATAATTCACTTAAATTTACTATTCTATCTATTTCTGTATATTCATTAGGTAATATTTGTTTTCCATCTTTATTGATATAGCCATATCTATATCCTTCTTCTGTTTTATTTTGAACTATGAAACCTGCATTTGTATAATCTTTTTCATTAGTATAATAAGCATCTGATGTTATATCATCATAAATTGTTTTTATAATTGTTTTTCCTTTTATATTAATTGCTCCATATTTTTCGTTTTGTTTTACTTTTAAAGTACCTTCTCTATATTTCATGCTTTCTATACTATCATAATTTGCTTTTGTTATTTTCTTGCCTAAAAAGTCTATTATTCCCCATTTTCCATTTTCTTTGTAGCTTAATACACTTTTTTCAAATGGTATATTTGAGGTAGACTCCTCACATAGTATTGGTAATACTTGTTCATATTCTTTTAATATTTCTTCATTATTCTTATTTAATACTTTTGTTTCGTATTCACCATTCATTTCATTATAGTTATAATAACCTATAAATACATCTTTGGTAGGATTTGGAATATTTAGCGCATCATATATTGGCTCTATTAGTACATTTCCTTTATCATCTATTACTCCATATTTTTCATTTTTATAAAGTTTAAAGTAACTGTATTTTTCTATTTTTTCTAATTCATAAGTTTTATTATTTGAGTTTATTACTACTCCTACTATAGTTAATATTAGTATTATAAGTATTACTATTATTGGTGCAATTATTTTTACATTTTTCATTTTTTACCTCTTTTCGTGTTCTTTTTATTAAGAACATTATCGTTTGTTTATTATATTTTAATATATTTTAAGAAAGTTCGTTGGAGCTTGTATGCCTCATATCCGCCACTACAAATTAAAGTAGTAATAATTAAAATTTGTAGAGTAACGCCTTTTTGTGTTTGTATATATTATGAATTTTTACAAGCTTTAACTAATATTATTCTCTTATCTTCATATTCTTCTATTTTATAGGTAATATTTTTCGTTTCTATAACTGGCTTTTCATTATCGCTTGGAACTCTTCCTAGCTCTTCTAGTAAGTATCCTGATAGTGTATCATAGTCTCCTTCTGGAATACTTATTTCTAGCAATTTTTCTAAATCACTTATTGATATACTTCCATTTATTAAAAATGTGTTATCATCTATTTTTTCAAATTCATTTTCAATTTCATCATATTCATCAAATATATTTCCTACTATTTCTTCTATTAGGTCTTCCATTGTAAGTAAGCCTGAAGTTCCACCATATTCATCTATTACTATTGCCATTTGTCTTTTATTTTTTTGTAAGTCTTTAAATAGTTCATTAATTGGTTTTCCTTCTGGTATAAAATATGCTTCCCTCATTATTTCTTTTATTTCTATTTTTTGGTTTGTTGCAAAATATTTTAATAAATCTTTTACAAATAAAATTCCAACTATGTTGTCTATTGAATCTTCATATACTGGTATTCTACTATATTTATATTCATCTAATTTGCTTAGCTTCTTTTCTATATCATCATTTACTTCTATTCCAAATATATCTGTTCTGTGTGTCATAACCTCTGAGGCTGTAATATCATTAAATTCAAATATATTATTAATCATTTCTTTTTCTTCAAATTCTATTGTTCCATTTTCTTCGCCTTCATCAATCATCATTTTTATTTCTTCTTCTGTAACTATCTCTTCTTCATTTTCAGAAATTCCAAATAATTTTGATATTATATTTGTTGATTTAGTAAGAATTTTAACAAATGGAGCTGTTATTATTGAAATAAATCTTATTATTCCTATACTTGCATATGCTACCTTTTCATAATACTTCATTGCTAATCTTTTTGGGACTAATTCTCCAAATACTAATGTAAAGAAGGATAATATTATTGTTATTATTATAATAGAAATTCCTCTAAAGGTTTGCACGCTAATTGCAGGGAATATATTATTTAAAGCTGGCGCTAAAATATCTGCAAATGTGTCTGATGCAAATGCACTAGATAAAAAACCTGCAAGTGTTATTCCTATTTGTATTGTGGCTAAAAACTTACTTGGGTTTTTTAACATTTTTTCAATTTGCTTTGCTTTTCTATTTCCTTGCTTTGCCTCTCTTTCTATTTTTGCATCATTTAAGGATATAAATGCTATTTCAGATGCTGCAAAATACGCATTTATTAATATTAGTATTAATAATACAAATAATTGTGAAATCATCTATTCTCTTCCTCTCAAATTTCTTATTATATTTTATCCTTTATCTTATATTTTTATTATATATTTTGTGTTAAATTGAAAATTATTTATATATTTTTCTTTTTTCTTATTATCCAGCTTTTTTGCACTTTAATTGGTAATTCTATTTTTACTTTTTGATTTACCTTTCCTGGATTTATTGTGTCTATTTCTTCATCTGTTTCAACATCCCATAATTTTTCTATTATAAATTTTTCAGGTTCATTCTTCTTTGGTATTATAATTTCTAATTCATCTCCAACACTCAATTTATTTTTTATTTCTATTATTGTCTTTTCATTTTCAAAATCTATAACTTTTCCGCCAAATTCATATTCTAAATTGTATTGCTTTCCTTCATATTCTTGAATGTCCTTATTATTCCTATCATTAAAATAAAATGTTGTTAGACCTCTTGTTTTTGTTTTTTCAATTTCTTTTAAGTATTTTGCATAATCATAATTTTTTGGGTCTTTTATATAATCATCTATTGCATTTCTATATGTGTTTACTATTGATGCTAAATAATATTCTGTTTTTAATCTACCTTCTATTTTTAGACTGTCTACTCCCATTTCTACTATTTCTGGTATTTCTTTTATTAAACACATATCTTTTGATGAAAATATATATGTCCCTTTATCATCATATTCTACTGGCATTAAATTCCCTGGTTTATTTTTTTCTTCTACATATACATTATATGCCCATCTGCAACTTTGTGCACAGTCTCCTAAATTCGCACTTCTTCCTGCTAAAAAGTCACTTAGAAAGCATCTTCCTGAATATCCAAAGCATATTGCTCCATGTATAAACATTTCTACTTCTAATTCTTCTGGTTTATTTTTTATTAATTCTTTTATTTGTTCTTTATTCATTTCTCTTCCGAAGTATTACTCTTTTTGCCCCATTTTTATGCCAAAATTTTGCACTATGATAACTTACTGTATTTGCTTGTGTACTTATATGTATTTCTACATCTGGTGCATATTCTTTTATTATTTCTACTATTCCACCATCTGCTACTATTATTCCATCTACCTTTAATTCGTTTAACATTTTAGCTTGTTTTTTTATTTCTTCATATGTTTCGTCCCATGCATATATATTTATTGCTGTGTATACCTTTTTTCCAATACTATGAGCATATTTTATTGTATTTGCTAAATCACTATCTTGCATTTCAGCTCTAGTTCTTAGTGAAAGTGATGATGTTCCTGCATATACTGCGTCTGCCCCATACATAAATGCTATTTTTGCTTTTTCAAATGAACCTGCTGGTGCTAATAATTCTGGTTTTTTCATATATTTCTTCTCCTTATATTATAAATTTTATTACTTTAATTAGTATAGCATATCTTTTAGCTAAATACTAGATATTATACATTTTTATAAGAAATTTCTCATAATCATTTGATTTTTTAATAATTTTAGGTTATAATTATTTTTGACACATGTTAACAACTGTTTTATTTAATGGGAAGGAGAATCATTATGAAGCACATCAAAACACTTACACCTGAAGAAAGAACGTTAGCTTCAACAATGAAAAAAGGTGGCTGCGGCGAATGCCAGACATCTTGCCAGAGCGCGTGCAAGACTTCTTGCACAGTAGGTAACCAGAAGTGCGAACAGGCAAATGCCAAAAATATTGAGCAGTAGATTCTGTTTGTGCTTAAGGAGTAGCTTTTAAGGCTACTCCTTGTTTTTATATTATAAGGAAAATTATTAAATGGTGAGCTTTCTTATAAAATTTTATTCTTGTTTTTTTACTTAAATTATGAGATAATACTTTATATTTAATCAGGAGATATATATATGAATGAAAATTATTTAAATAAATTAGAATATAATAGAATTTTAGATTTGCTTTCTAAGGAGTGTTTGACTTATTTTGGTAAAGACCTTTGTTTTAAGTTGCGTCCTATTTTTAATCAAGCTAAAGTCACAAAATTATTACAAGAGACTGAACAGGCTTCTATTTTAGGTATCCGTAAAGGCGGTTTGCCTATTAGTAGTATTCCTAATATTGAAATTTATATAAAGAATTTAGAAAGTTTTAACTCTTTAAATTCCAAAGCACTTCTTGAAATTGCTAAAATTTTAAAACTTTCTAGGGAATTAAAAGATTACTTTTATAAAGATGATGATTTTGATTTATCTTCCTTTCCTATTTTAGATAATTATTTTTCTTCTTTATATAATAATTTTGGTATTGAAAGTAAAATACTTTCTAGTATTTTGGATGAAGATATAATTAGCGATGATGCTTCTTCTAAACTTGCTTTGCTTAGAAGAAATAGAAGAAAGTTAGAAAGTGAAATTAAGGAAAGTTTGAATAATATGATTCACTCTTCTTTTTCTAAATATATTATGGAAGCAATTGTTACTATTCGTAATGATAGATATGTTATTCCTGTTAAAGAGGAATTTAGAGGAAATGTTAAGGGCTTTATTCATGATGTTTCTTCTAGTGGTTCAACTGTTTTTATTGAACCTATGAATGTTTTTGAACTTAATAATAAAATTGCTAACTTGAAAATGGAAGAAGCTATTGAGATTGAAAAGATATTGGAAAATTTGTCTGCTCTTTTATTTGGTATTACTAATGAGATTGATAATAATGTTAGATTAATTGGACATTTAGATTTTATTTTTGCAAAAGCTAAACTTGCTAGAAAAATGAATGCTATTTTACCTAAAATTAATAATGAAAAGATTATTAACCTTTATAAAGCTAGACATCCCTTAATAGATAGTGCTTTAGTCGTTCCTATCGATATCGAAATAGGTTCTAAATATAATTCTTTAATAATTACAGGACCTAATACTGGTGGTAAAACGGTTAGTTTAAAAACTGTTGGACTTTTAACTTTAATGGCATGTAGTGGTCTTCATATTCCTGCAAGTGAAAATAGTAGTATATATGTTTTTGATAATGTTTTTGCTGATATTGGTGATGAGCAAAGTATTCAGGAATCTTTAAGTACTTTTTCTGCACATATGATTAATACTATAAATATTTTAAATAGTGCTACTTCTAATTCTCTTATATTGTTAGATGAATTAGGTTCTGGTACAGACCCTGTTGAAGGTGCTAGCTTAGCTACTGCTATTTTAGAACATTTAAATAAGTTAGGTAGTATTACTATCGCTACTACTCATTACCAAGAAATAAAGGAATTTGCTCTTGTTACTGATGGTTTTGAAAATGCAAGCTCTGAATTTGATGTTGAAAATTTGAAGCCTACTTATAAACTTTTAATTGGAATACCTGGTAAAAGTAATGCTTTTGCTATTAGTAAAAAATTAGGCCTTTCTGGTGAAATATTAAAGAAAGCTAAATATTTTTTAAAAGAAGATGCTATTAGTATTGAAGAACTACTTAAAAATATTTATGATAATAAATTAGAAATTGAAAATCAGAAAAATGAGATTGCTAAAAATTTAAATCAAGTAGAACTACTTAGAAAAAAACTAGAACAAGAAATTAAAGAAAGAGATGATAAATATATAAAATTAGCCGAGAGAGCAAAACTTGAAGCACAAAATATTCTTATTTCTGCAAAAGAGGATGTAAATATTGCAATTAAAGAGATTGAAGAGGCTTCTAAAAAATGGAGAGCTTTAAATGAATATAATTTTGATGAATTAAGTGATAGTGAAATTGCAAATATTGTTAGAAGTTTAAATGATTATTCTATTAAGAATGTTAATAATATAAGGAATAGTTTGAATTCTTCTTTAAATTCAGTATATAAGGAAGATTTAGTTGTAAGTAATCCACAAATTACTAAAGATATGTTGAAAATTGGAACAAAAATTAGATTAAGTTCTATTAATGATGTAGCAATAGTTAGTTCATTATCTGGTAAGTCAAATAAAGTTCAAGTACAAGTAGGAAATGCTAAAATGAATGTTAATGTTAGTGATATTATTGATATTATTAATAATGATCTTAAAAGAGTTACTAGTGTATCTAATAAAAAGATACATAACTTGACTATGAAATCTAAAAATGTTAATACTGAGATTAATGTTATTGGTCAAAATGTTGATGAAGCTTGTTTTTTAATTGATAAATATTTAGATGATTGTAGTTTAGCAAAACTTCAAGCTGTTAGAATTGTTCATGGTAAAGGAACTGGAAAGCTTCGATCACGGTATACATTCTTTCCTTCGTAAGCATCCTCATGTTAAGAGCTTTAGAATGGGAACTTTTGGTGAAGGTGAAATGGGAGTTACTGTTGTAGAATTAAAATAAAAGAAAAATGCTTTAAATTAAAAGCATTTTTCCTTTTTTTATGTTCCTAATAATTAGGAGCAATTATTTCTCTTTCAAATCTTAAGATTTCTCCGTGATTTACTAAAGCATTTACTATTGCACATTCAGGATTTGACTGAATAACCCTACTTAAGTTGTATGGATCTATTGTAGGTCCAGCAGTTGATGTTGCATATATACCACATGAATGTGTTTCTAATGTACTTGGAACATAACCATAGAAAATGGTTCCAATATTATATTGTCTTCCATTTATCTTTGTTACATTTCCTTGCTTTGCCATGAGGCTTCTTTGAGCTTTCACAATATCATAATCTCTAGTGTATGGCACTCTTAATACCTTTTTATTATTTACCATTCTAAAAACAATTCCATATATCAAAAAGTCACATTTGCTTGAATTTACCGCTGTAAATTTGATTCCTTTTTCAGTCATCATAGTTTCTGCTTTCAACATTGGGTTAAATCGCAATTCGTCCCGAGTAGCTGTTATAAATGAGTTCTCACAAACTCCATTGATAGTAAAATAGTGAAACTCTGGATAATCTGATAAAATTCTTACCATTTCATTTACTTGTTGCTCTCCACTAAAATACTTTGTATTTTCAGCATCACTTTTCTTTGGAATACCCCATATAGAGTTTCCTCCAATGTGTACATGTTTAATATTTCGCTCTATAGCTGCTTCTAACATATACCTTAATGATTCTTCACTAAAAAACTTTGAACCAATTAACATATTAGATACTTCCAAATACGTAACAATACCTTTTTGTTCAATAGTTGAGTAAATAACATTGGTACTATCAGTTTGGTCTTGCAATACTATAACTCCATCACTATTCTTGTAAACATTTAATCCACCCTTTGCTTTCATATAACTAATATCCTTTTTGTTCATTCCTCCTACTTCATTTTCATGGAAGAAACCTTTTCTAAGGAGCAACTTGGTGGCATTATTAATTTTATCTAAATCTATTGTTTCGTTTTGCCCAGAATTTTGTGAATGATTTGATACTTTAGGAACTCCTACTTCCTTTGCTTCTAAACCTTCTATTCCATATATTTCATTTACATCTCTACCAAAAATGATTGAGCCTTTTTCGCTTACACATTTCTGATCTTTAATTGTTATTTCTGATACTCTTGCACCAGTTTTTGATTTCAAACCTCTTCTATTTACAAAGTCTGTTGTATGCTGTGATGTCAATGGTGATTCAACTACAACATTTCCATAGGTGAATTTTCCTAATGTATGATAATGACCTGTTATAACATTTACTACAGGAATCATGTTATCAAATATCCGTATACAGTTAACATTTGACTTTCCAGCTTTAGGTGAAGTCTTAAAAAGATTATCCATAAGCTTCTGGTTTGCATATGTGTCACTTTGTGCACTATTTCCACCATCCATATGTATAATCTGAATGGCTGAATTTCTGTATATAATATATCCAGAATAGCTTTTTAGGTAAACAAACTTCTTTCCTCTGTTTACCATCTTTTGTTCAATCATTGCTAAAACATCAATTCCTGCATTCTTTGTAGAAGATGCATCATGATTTCCCTTATTTACAATATATATAAAGTCAAAAAGTGACAAAACTGAAACTGCTAAATCTGCTTGCATATCTAATGTTGAATACGCTAAGTTTTCAATATGACCTCTATATACACCATATCCATCTATTAAATCTCCTGAAATAGAAATAATTCTGTATCCATCTTCCCATAAATATGTAAGTAAGGATATCAATTCTTTTTCATCTACTTCTGTACTTCCCAGATGAATATCCGCCATTTTGGCAATTCTTAATTTTTCTCCCTCTTGTTCAGGTAAAAATATAAATGGGTCTTCGCCTTTTTCCAAAATGTAATATACAAAATCGTTATATATTGGATCATACTGATTCATAACTTTATAATTTAACTTTTTAAGTTGCATTATTTGGAACTCTGTGACTCCCATTTCCATTAATTCTTTTAAAGGATACTGCCGTGTTTTTAATAACTTTACCAACTTATCATTTGATATTTTTTGTTTTGCAATTGGTGTTACTAACTTTCTTCTTGCTTGTTTGTTCATGTTTTATCCCTCCATATTAGAATTAAATGTTAATAGTTTCTTGTTATGAAATTGTTACTCGAAATAATCTTTCTATTTTTTTGCATTTAAAATTATTGAAATATGCAAATTATACTACTTTTTTTTACATAACAAATTTTAGCATATAAATATTATTGTGTCAATGAGATAATTAGTATAATTTATGTTTTATTCTATTTTATACTATAATTCCGCAATTTATTGCATAAAAAATAGTATAATATAGAATATATTTCTTCTAATTATACTATTTCTATTTATTCAACAAAGTCTCTTCGTTTCTGTCACACTCTATTGAACAATAACTACACGAAAACTAGCATATCTATTTTCAACTCCAAGAGTTCCAGCAAAACCAAATATTCCTGCTAATGTACCAGTATGATAATAATATATATATATATGTATTCTATATAAAGGGAGGTGCTATTTATTTGTTTGAAATAACTAAGTATAAAAAAAGTAATGTCAAAATTACTATTAGGTTACCAGAAGATGTTTATTATATGATGAAGAAAATTTCTAAGAAAGAAGATATGAGCTTTAATAATGTTTTAGTAAGTTGTATTCAAAATTCCTTAGATGAAATGGATTTGGATAAGTATAAAGATGTAGAAGTTGATATCTAATATATTAAAAAAGTAGTTCTAAAACTTATTTTAGACTAAAAAATTCTCAGAAAACCTGAGAATTTTTTATTTATTATTTATTTTCTACGACAACACCAAGTTGTTTGACATCCATTTGTGTTTCTTACATTTACAGTTGCAATGTCATTATTACTATTACAGCCACAACTACAATTATTATTGCCATTTAATATATTTGCTACTCTATTTGCTATGTTTTGTGCTGCTTCATTCGACAATTCTATATCATTATTATTGTTTTGATTACAATTGCAATTTGTACACATTTTTTTTCTACATCTAGTAAAGAAAAATTCTGCTATTATTGCTGTTATATATGCTATTATTGTATATATTATTACAAATACTAATGCTGTGGCATCAAATACTGCAAATGCTACAATTAGATATATAGCAAAAAACGTTGCTGCTGTAAGTATTGGACATCTTAATATTTTTTCTAGAACAACTGCTAGGATTATTGTTGCAATAGGAAGTGCAAAATATATTAGTAATGTATTCATATTAATCTCTCCTTATATTTATGTTTTTATATATATTATGCATTTTTGTTTTTTTGTGTGCTATTATTTATTTACTCTATTTTATCTAAGTTTTATTTAATTCTACGTAAACGTTGATTTTTACAATTCTTTATTATATAATACGTTTGTAGTATAAAACTTTTATTTTTCGTCAATATAAGGAGGGTCGATTATGTATAATGCTGGGCTTTACACTTCATCTAAAGGTATTAATAGTGAAACATTACATCAAATTCGTGACCGTTACTTTTACAAACATCAGCTTGAACTTGCACGTAAAAACATGGAGCAATTAAAAAAAGAAAAGGCTCTTATGACTAAACAGTGATTACCTACTATATGGCAATAAAAACCAATGGTTATTTCCATTGGTTTTTTAATTTACTATAAAATATTATTACTTAATATTGTACTTCTACTAAATACAATGCATATGGCGGTAACGTTTTTCCTGCCTTTGTTCTATCTTTTGATTCTATTATTTTGCTTATTTCTTCTGGTTTTATTTTTCCTAGTCCTACATCTACTAATGTTCCCGATATTATTCTTACCATATTGTATAAAAATCCATTTCCTGTAAGCTCTATTTTTATTCTTTCTCCATCTTCTATTATATCTGTTTTATATATTGTTCTTACACTACTTTTACTGCTTGTTCCACTTGCTTTAAAACCTTTAAAATCATGCTCTCCCTCAAAATACCTAATTGCTTTTTTCATTTCCCCCACATTTAATTTTACTGGTACATAATATTCTAAATTTCTATATATAGCTGAACCTTGCTCTGTATTATTTATTATATATCTATAAGTTTTTTGCTTGCAATTATATCTACTATGAAACCTTTCTTCTACTTCTTCTGCTTTTTGTATTCTTATAGATTTTTTGAGTTTTGAATTTATTGCAATAGCAAATTTCTCTATTGGCAAAGTGCTATTTGTTTTAAAATTTGCAACTTGGGCAATGGCATGAACTCCTGCATCGGTCCTACCTGAAGCTGTCAAGTCTACTTGTTCACCTGTTATTATTTCTATTGCTCTTTCTATTTCTCCTTGTATATTTAGCTTTGATGGTTGCTTTTGCCACCCGATTAAAATCTTTTCCATCATATTCTATTGTTAATTTTATATTTCTCATATTTGACCTCTTTTATAGGTCAGAAGTTGGAGGTTTGAGGTTAGATTTTAGGGTAATTACTTTGAAGTATTTTACCATATTAAATCCAACTTCCAACTTCCAACTTCCAACTTCCAACTTCTCTTTTCTATTTTTCTTTGTTTTTTAAGTTTAATTTAAATTTATTAAGTCTTTCTCGTTTTACTTGCTTTTCATCTATTAATCTGTTTGTTACTATATTTTTTATTAAAAGTTTTTTTAGTACTTCTTCGCTCACATCTGCTATTAGTGTTCCATCTTTTGCTATTGATATTTTTCCTGTTTCTTCTGATACTACTATTGCTATGCTGTCTGTTTCTTTTGAAATTCCTATTGCTGCTCTGTGCCTTGTTCCTAATTTTCTTGCTGTTTGCTTATCATTTACTAGTGGCAAAATACATGCAGCTGCTTTTATTTTATTATTGCTTATTAATACTGCACCATCATGTAATGGTGTTTTTGGCTCAAATATATTTACTAGTAATTGTGGAGATATTTCTGAGTTTAATTCTACACCATTTTCTGCTATATCTCCTAGTTTTATATCTCTTTCTATTACAATTAATGCTCCTGTTTTTGTTTTTGAAAGTTCTGTTGCTGCTATTACTATTTTATATATATCTTCTTTAGTTTTTGTTATAATGTCTTTGTCTATTCCGAAGAACTTTGTAAGTTTATTTGTTCCTAACTGCTCTAATGCTCTCCTAAGTTCTGGTTGAAATATTACTATCATAACTATAACACCATATGTCATTACTGATGTTAATATATAATGAAGAATATCTAATCTAAGCCATCCGCTCACTACTGTAATAACAACAAGCATGGCTATTCCTTTTATTAATTGCCACACTCTTGAATTTTTAGTTGCTTTTAATAATTTATATATTAAAAAAATTACAATTGCTAAATCTAGAATTAAACAAATAATTCTTATTGGATTTTGATTTAATTCTTGTATATAATTTCCTACATTTATTTCCCAAAAATTATTGATTGTTGTAAATAAATTATCTTTCATAAATAATATTTACCTTCTTTCTCTTTTGTTATACTAAATAATATATTAAAGTAGCTGCTATACTAAGTACCATAAGTACTGCTAATATAACCGCCATTATTCTTGTAAATAATTTTGATTTATCTATTTTATTTTTCTTTGACATTTTTTGTCCTCCTTTGTAAAATGTTTGCATTATTATGATATCATATATTACTTTTTGTTTCAATGATTTTTTATAAATTTTGAATTTTTAAAAATTATTTGACATATAATAAAATTGATGCTATAATAATTATAGCTTAAGCAAATCGTAGGATGTTGTGAGATTTGCACCGAGATATGTACCCGCATATCTCTTTTTTATTTATTATTAATAAGAAAAGAGCGGTACCCAGCCGCCCTCAAAGGTTATTCTTTGTTTGTGTTTTGATTTTCATCATTATTATTACTAAAAAGTAACAAAATAATTAATCGCCAAATTAGCTCGTAGGATGTCATTCCTTTAGCACCTCCCTTCTTCAGGGATTATCCTTATGTAAGGACCTTTTTAGCATATAGCAATTTCCAATATTTACAATATTTTCTAGCACTTTTCTAAAATTTCTTTCAATCTTTCGTCTTGCTTACTTAAATATAAATATCCAATTAATGCTTCAAATGCTGTTGCGTGTTTGTAGTCTGCAAGGTCTGCATTTTTTGGTTGATGGTGTGCTTCGGCATTTCTTCCTCTTCTTACTATATCTTTTTCTTGGTCTGTTAGGCTTTCTTGTATTTTTGCTAAAGTTTCTGCTTGTGCTTTAGCTTTTACGTGTTTTATTGTTTCTATATGTAATCTGTGTGGGTCTAAATGAGTCTCATTTACTAATTTTATTCTTATAAAAATTTCATATATACAATCTCCTATATATGCCCATACTAATGGTTTCATTAGCTTTACTTCATCTATACTTCTTTTTCTTTCTATTATGCCTTCTATTTCCTTCATTTTATT
>CATLFA010000032.1 GCA_949927585.1 uncultured Clostridiaceae bacterium | reverse complement strand
TAATATAATTCTTAATAATATTGTAACTAATTCCATTTTTATCCATTCCTTTATTTTATTTATACATACTATATCATCCATAAGTTGTTTTTACAAGTAATATTATATTTTTTCTATATAAATAAAGCAGGATAGTTTTTTATCCTGCTCTATTTATTATAATTGTACTCCAAATATATCTGATTCAAGATATCTCTTTAGAGCATCTTGCCATTTAAGAATATTTATTCCTGTTTTTTCAAGCTTTTCTTTGCTCAACTTAGAATTTGTTGGCCTTTTGGCAGGCCTTGGGAATTCTTTAGTTGTTACTGGCCTTACTTCACATTCTATACCAAGTATCTTATATATTTCCTTAGTAAATTCATACCATGTTGTAAATCCTCCATTTGTTGCATGATATATTCCATATGGTATTTCTTTTTCTAAAGCTTCATAAATATACTCAGCTAAATCTACTGCATATGTTGGGCTTCCGTGTTGGTCTGCTACTACTGTTACAAATCTTTCTTCTTTTGGAAAATCTTTTTTTCCTAAAGCTACTTTTGACATAGTTCTTACAAAGTTGTTTCCATCTCCATAAAGCCATGCTGTTCTAAAGATGTAATATTCTTTCGTATTTTCTTCTATGTTTTTTTCACCTTCTAATTTTGTAACTCCATATACTGTTTCAGGAGCTTTTGGGTCTTCTTCACTATATACTTCATTTAGCGGTAAGTTACCACCAAACACATAGTCTGTACTAATGTGTACAAGTATACAGTTATTATTTTTAGCTGCAATAGCTAAATTCTTAGGCCCATCTGCATTTATTTTTCTTGCAATTTCTAAAGCTTCTTCTGCTTTATCTACTGCTGTGTATGCAGCACAGTTGATGATTACATCTGGTTTATTATTTCTAATAAATGTTTGTACTGCTTCTGAATCTGTAATGTCTAACTCTTTAACATCTGTTAAAATCAACTCTTC
This sequence comes from uncultured Clostridiaceae bacterium, assembly GCA_949927585.1. GTDB lineage: Bacteria > Bacillota > Clostridia > TANB77 > CAG-508 > UMGS1663. Next base: position 16,797 of record CATLFA010000032.1, on the reverse strand, counting down.
ATTTTCAAACCTTTTTATTACTGATTTTGCAAGCATTCCATTTGCTCCTGTTATTACGATTTTCATGTGCATAGTACCTCGCTTTCTGCTTAAATAATACTGTTTATGGTTACTTTATTATTATATATTAAAATAATCTAAAAAACAATATTTTATTATTGTTTTTTAGATATTACCATTTCTTTTATAGTCTTTATTATTCTTTTAACATTCACAATATGTGGATATTTTATATTATTGTTTTTTAGAACTTCATTTGCTTCTTTTAAATTTTTTATATATCCTTTTAATCCTGCTGTGCTAGTCCCTCCTGTTCTCATATATATAATATAGTCATTTATATATTCTAATTTTACTTTACTATTTTTCATTACTCTTATCATAAAATCATAATCTGCTGCTATTTTGTAATTTAAGTTAAAAAGTCCTACTTTATCATATACTGATTTTTTCAAATATAATGTAGGATGTGCTGGATGCCAACCATTTTCTAATTTTCCTTTGGGTGAATTCCATATTCTCTGTGGTTTACTCATTGTTTCTTCATCCATAAATATTAGGTTAGCATATGTTCCATCACAATTTGTTTCTTTAAACTTTTCTACTATTTCTTGTAATACATTTTCATGAGCATATACATCATCTGAATTTAGTATTCCAATTATATCTCCTGTTGCCATTTTTATTCCTTTATTCATTGCATCATATAATCCTGAATCTTTTTCACTAATATATATTAATTTTCCATTATATTTTTCTTCATATTCTTTTACAATTTGCATTGTATTATCTTTTGATAACCCATCTACTATAATGTGTTCATAATTTTTGTATGTTTGTTTTAACACTGATTCTAAAGTATCTTTCAATGTTTTTGATGAATTATATGTTACAGTTATTATTGATATTTTCATTTAAAATTCTCCAACTTCTTTTATATTCTTTCATATTTAAAATTGTGTAAATTGCAAATGCTAAACTTACTATTAACATTGTTATAAAATATGCTATAGCTGCTCCTTTTATTTGAATTATATTTACCAAATTATATGATAATATTGTTACTATTATAGAGGTAATAGCATATATTATTACTTGATATAAGGTTTTCCTCATTGCTATTAATATAGCTGATAATATTGTACCTAAACTATATAAAATAGAACCTATAATTATAATCATCATACTTTCAAAATAGTTACTTAATGATATACCATATACTAGTTCTAATACTGGTACTTCTAATAACCATGCAACTATTGTAACTATTATTCCAAATGCTAGTATCATTATTATTAACATTTTAATTATATTTTTTAAGTTATTATAGTTTTCATTCTTTATATTTTCTGAAATTTTTGTTAAACATGGCTGAATAATATATTGTCCTAAAAGTCCCATAAATGTTGCTGGCATTATTATTATTCCAAATATTGTTTGTATATCACTTGTTAAAATATCATCTATTGCATATCTTGGTGCATTTATTAAATATATTCCTAAAAATGTTAATATAAATGTATAAAAACCTATCTTAAAAAGTCTTATATTGGCCTTGTTTGAATATTTTGTTTTTATCAAATTAACTTTCTTTATATTTGTATAATCATATATAAGCATAATAAGTATGTTAATAATTAGTATAGAAATGCAAGCTAGCATTAGATTTTTAGTTATTGCATCTATTATTAAGAATAGTACAAGTGATATAGCTGCTTTTACAAACATTGATATACCTACTTTATATAGTTTTCCATTTTTTTGTAAAACTCCATACAGAACTTCTGCAAATGCTTCTGAACATTTAAAAAGGCATAATAGTACAAAAATTATACTTTTATATGTATCATAACCTTTTATTATAACAAATAAAACTGATACAATAACCATAATAATACATGTTATGCTTCTATTATATATATAATCTGTATCTGAATTTTCTTTGCTACTATCTGTTACTTGAAATGTTCTTCCTGCATATACTCCTACCATATATAACATACATGCTGTTGCAAATGAGTATGAGAATATTCCTGCATCAAAGGTCCCATTTATTCTTGTTACTATAATTGTAAAAAATAGTGAATTAAATGCATTTGCTGTTGCTCCTATTATATTCCATATTACATTTTTTCTATCTATATTTTCTTTCACCATCATATCACTTTCTTTTATTTATTTCATAAAATAAATCTAAATATTTTCTAGCTATTTTTTCACTATTATACTCATCAAAAATAATTTTTTGAGCTTTTTTATCTTGAATTTCTTTTATTTGTTCTACCCATTCTTTTTCATCTGTTGGATTTTGTACATATGTGCACTTTCCTTGTGTCACTTCTGGTAATGATGTACAATTTGTTGTTATTACTTTTGCTCCTAAATTCATTGCCTCTATTGGTGGCATGCCAAAACCTTCAAATATACTAGGAAATAAGAACACATTACTATTTTTTATTAGAGAATTTCTTTCACTATTTGAAACAAAATTAGTTATAGTAATATTTTCTTCTATTCCCATTTGCTTTATTGTTTCTATTAATTTTTCTTTATTTGGTCCACCTACTCCTGAAATCACTAATTTATTTGGTATTTTCAAATTATTTTCTTTTATGTATTTAATCAATTTAATTAATGTAATTAAATTTTTATGTTTGTACATAGAAGACACTGTATAGTAATACTCTTTCTCTTTTATATTATACTTTTCTTTTAGTAAACTAAAATCTTCTATTTCATTATTATCTAAAGTAATTGGATTATATATTACTTCTATATTATTTTTGTGTTTAAAGTTTTTCATTATATCTTGTTTTGTATAATTTGTTATTGCTACTATTTTATTAGAACATAATATAGCTCTTTGCCATCCAAACTTAAACCATATATTTTCTAACTTTGAAAAATATTCTGGATAATGGTATGCTTGAATATCATGGATTGTTGTTACATTTTTTATTCTTTTACACTTGTATATAGGCATTTCATATACAGGAAAAAAACAGAAATTTATATTGTTTCTTTTTAGTACTTTATATTGGCATAAGTTTTGCCATATTAAATGTGCTTTTACATTAAATGCTTTTGTATTACAAGTAACAAATGTAAATTTTTCACTTGTAAAATATTTAGTTAAATATTCACTATTATCTTTTGCTAAAAATAATACATACTCATTATCATCTTCTAATTTAGCAAAACCCTCCAATAAATTTTTAGCATATGCTTCCACTCCTCCAGATTTTTGTGGTTTTAGCCATGTTAAATCAATTCCTATTCTCATTGTTTTATTTCTCCTTGTTTTTTTCTAATTCTTTTAAAGCTATATAGTGATCTAATTCTTTTATTTTTTCATTTAGTGTAGATATTCTAATATTGTCTATAAAAGTTTGCATTAATAAAAAAGCTATCATTACTAAGAATACAAAATTAACAGGTGCAATAAACCCTAATTTTGTAGCTATCCATTCTACTGCATTAGAAAATATTGCCATTAATACTAAGGCTAAACTACCTAACATCCATACAACTGAATTTGTTATTTTTAATTTAGCTTGTTTTATTCTTTTTAAACATAATAGAAAAGAAAAAAATGATGCTATAATTAATAAAACTCTTAATGTTATTGACATTTTATTTACCTCCTTTTTTCTTTGTAGTAGAACGAATAAATAAAATAGAAAATACCATATTAAACATATATTCAATTGCTTTTATTGGTTTTAAATAGCTTTCTCCAAATTCTCTGTCACTCATTTCTACTTGTACTTCTTTTACGTTTATCCCTCTTTTTATCATATATACAATAGTATCTGGCTCTGGTGTTAAACTTGGGTTTTTTACAAATTCTTCTATGGCTTGTCTACTATACGCTCTCATTCCTGAAGTTGTGTCTTTTATTTTCTTTCCTGTAGTTAATTTAATACAAAATGAAATTAAATTGCTTCCAAGCATTCTTAATGAATGTGGCTTTCTGTTTTCTACAAATCTAGAACCTATTGCAATTTGACAATTTTTGTTTTGTATTTCTTGTACTAAATCTTTTAAATATTTTGCTTGATGTTGGCCATCACCATCAAATTGTATTGCTATATCATAATTTTTTTGATATGCATATTTCATTCCTACTTGTATTGCTGAAGTTAAACCATAATTTATAGGTAGTGAAAGCATGTGAAAGTTGTTCCTTTCACATACTTCTTTTGTATTATCTTTTGAACAGTCATTTATAACTATATAATCATAATCTGTGTTTGCCAACACATCTTTTACTGTCTTTTCTATGTTTAGTGCTTCATTGTATGCTGGTATTATTATTAGTACTTTCATTTCTTCTCCTTTTCTATATAATTGTTTGTAATATTGACATAAGTATTATTCCATATTGAATGCTTATAATTTTTGCATAATTTTTATTCTTTTTAGTTAATTCATTGTTTGATATTGCACACATTAATAATGGTAATACTGGATACATATATCTAGCTTGTACACCCCTTATAATTGTTGAATTAACAGGATTAAATGTTATATACATTATTCCTGTAATAAATAACATTGTTAATATATATATTGATATAAATAGTATTTTTTCTTTTTTATTAAATTCCTTACTACTATCAGTTATAGCAATATAGAAATAATACATTAATATTATAAAAAACATATTATTAGATGTTTTTCCAAAAAATATATTCATATGCAAGTTCGATATCCAATTCATATCTAAAAAATATACATTTATAAAATTATATAATGCTTTTATAAATACTAGTGGATTTTTTATAATATTTTTTACTTGTTCTACTGCATTTGTATCTCCGTCCTCTAGTATCATTTACTGAAATACTTTTTTGACATAATTGTAAAAAATACAATGATACTAATAATACTATTGCAATCATAATCATACATATTATTTTTTTCTTATTATTCTTTACTATATTCTTTAAAGGTAATATAAAAATTAGTAACCCTAATAATATATAAGCCATATATTTATAAGCTAAAAGTATTGCAAAACTTATAAATATTGTTGCTAATATCTTTGTATCTATTTTTAGTTTTTTTTCATCATATACTTTAAAAATAGTAGCCATAAATATCATTGCAATAGCAAAGCCTAAAGCATCTGTTGAATAACTTGCAGCTAATGCTAACATCATCGGCATACTAGCTATTACAAATAGTATATTCTTTTTAAATGGCATTAATTGTAATGCATATCTTATCATAAAAATATATAATATTAAATTAAATATCCTTCCCAATACAAATATATCTGCTACACTTCCATTTAACACCCTAGCAACAAATATTCCTAGTGTTGAAGCTAAAAAGAAGATATTATTATAATTAGCTGGCTCTGAGTCCACCCTATATTGTTCTGGTATATTTTCTATTGTATTTTGTTCATATTGATATTTAATTTTATAGTATTTATCAATTTTATCTCTTGGAACTACTTCATACATAAACATTGTATCTACTATTGGATTACTATAATCAAAATTCAAATATGACATATTATATGCTTGCATAAAATATCTTTTCTCATCAAGTTCATGATATGTGTCTGTACTAACTGCAAAAATAGATGCCATTAATCCTATTAAAATTATATTTCTTCCATAATTTTTTGTACAATATATAATACTAATTAATATTGTTATCAATAAAATTCCCATTAGCGAAATTTGAGTTATATATATTGGAATGTCATTACTTTTTAGTATTATTGTTATTAATATCATTATAATAGTTAATATTGTAAATAGTATAATTAAAGTCTTTTTCCATTTTGTATTTAATAATTCAATAGTTTCTCCAAAGTTGTTTTTTTTATTAAATATGAGAGTTATTATAATTATTGTTATATAAATTATACTTCTACATAATGATATATAAAATGGTGTTATTTGCTTATTTATAATTAATTCTTTTATAAATGTGTGATTACAATATCCTAATTCAAATATTAATATACTTATTATTACTATAAATATATTAAATATTTTCATATATTTAGTTTTCATTTTCGTATCTCCCTTAATTTTCTTCTTACTTTCTTAGCTGCTCTCCAAAATATTGTAGCTCTTAGTTTTTCATAAGTTCTTATTAATTTTCCATAATTTGCTTCAAATGTTTCTAATTTATAGCCTTGGTTTTCTTTTTGCATATTTAGTATTGGATAAGTATTTGCAATTTTTACTGAACCATTTTTTATATTATTAGCATATATTTCTTTGTACTCATTTTGCATTTGTTGTGTGCTTTTAATAATATATTTTTCTAAATTTTCTTTCTTTTTGTTATAATCTTTTTTATCATTTAATATTGTATTAATTTTTTTGTAAATTTCATTTGTAGTAGTATTTAGGTCTATAATCCATCCTAAATTATCTTTTTGTATCCTTTCGGCTACTGCTCCAATATCAAATGATATAACTGGTATTTTTGCCATAAAAGTTTCTGTTAATGTGTATGAATATGTTTCTGGTATTGGAGAAAATATACATACTAATTTTATATTATTTTTTACTAATAAATTAGGTAATTCTTCCCTTTCATATTTTCCATGATAAATGTAATTACTTTTATTTCTCATTAGTTTTTTATCTTGTGTACTACCAAATAGATGAATTTTTATATTATCATGTTTATTTTGTATCATATCTTTTAAGATTTTACTGCCTTTATGTGGAACCATTACTCCTACAAAAGCTATATTATTTATTTTATCTTCATCATTTTCACTTTTGCTTACTTTTGTAACATTCACACCATGTTCTATTACATCAATATTTAAGTTCTTATATTCTTCTAAATACCTTTCTTTAGTATTTTCTGATGGAACTATAATTTTATCAAATTTTTCAAGTATCTTTTCGCATACCATTTTCCAGTTATTTATCATATTGTTATTTATTCCATGTATTCTATTTAGACATTTTGCGCAATCTCTCTTTTCATTTATTTTGCAATATTTTTCTTCATATATCATGTTTATCGAAGGGCATAACATATACATATCATGTAAAGATATTATTGAATATGTACCATATTTTTTTGCAATATCTATTACATCAAATGTTTGATATAAAAAGTGATGTACGTGTAATATATCAAATTTATATGCTTCAAATAATTTTTCTATTAGCTGTTTATATGAATTATTAGTATATACAGTTTGTCCGAAATCTGTAATTTGTGTTTTTATACTATATATTTTTCTTCTATAATTGTTTGTATATAAGTATACATCTATTGTAGAAAAATCTAGACTATTTGGTGCTACAACAAAGCACGCCATATCTTCTTTAGCCTTGTTTATAATATCTTTTAAATGAAGCGATGTTCCTCCTGTCATATCCATATTTTCTTGCCATTCATTTATTAGAAATAGTATTTTCTTTTTATTATGTATAGCTATGTTTATTGCTATATTATCTTGAATTTCTCTATATGGATTTCTTATTATAAAATTATCTGTTTTTTGTACATATATAGGATATTTAGCTTTTAATAACTTCATATGACTTTTTACTAGTTCTGCTCTACTTTTAGACATGTTTTCTTTCTTGAAAGACTGTGTTCCTTTATGATATATAAATGTATTATCGCAAAGTACATTTGTATATCCATAATCTAAGGCTCTATAACAGAAGTCATTTTCTTCTCCATATCCTTTTTCAAATGTTACATCATCAAATATACCTATTTGCTCTATTACATCTCTTTTTATATACATACAATATCCATTTCCTGTTGTTACTTCTGGATATCTATTTTCTGAGCACTTTTCTAATAAATCTGCAAATTCCTCTACTGTAAAACCTTCTGGCATTTGATTATCTACTCCAAAATTTGGCACTGAAAATATTGTTCCGTTATTTGTAAAAGGTGTTACTGTTGCAATATATTCGTTTGAATATGCACATTCTTGTATTTTTTCAAGCCAATTTCTTGTTACTTCTGTATCACTGTTTAATAAAATAACATCATTCTTAGAATATTTCATTCCTCTATTTACAGTTTTTACAAAACCAACATTTTCTTCATTTTCTAATACTACTATGTTTTTATTCGAATTTTCTTTTGCATATTTCTCTAACATAGGCATTATTTTTTCGTCTGGGCTTTTATCATTTATTAATAATAACGTATGTTCATTCAAGTTTGTATATTTTAATATACTTTTTATACATTCTTCTGTATATTCATATGCATTATATATTGGCACAACAATGTCAACCTTTTTCATCTTTTTATTTCCTTTCATTTTTATTTAATATTAAAAGATACCCCTGTATCTTTTTTACTTAAATTTGGGCTAAAGAACTTGTCTCCTATTTCGTATTGATTTTTCCATTTTTTTATAAATTCTTCTTCGTTTTGTTTTTCTATATCTGATAGTTTCTTAACTTTTATTGCTATAGTTGGATTTAATACTATTTGCTTTTTATTTTCTATTTGTTTTAAGCAAAAGTCTATACTTGCATTTAATCCTTTTTCCATTTCATCAAACCCATTTACTTCTTCATAGGCTTTTTTTGAAATCATTGTATATTTTATATATGCGCATGTAACATTATGTATTATTAGTAGCCTTTGCATATATGTTCCTATATTTTTAGGTGCATTTTTATATATGAAATCTCCTATTCCATTCATTCCTATTATTATTCCTGAATGTTCTACTAAATTTTGCTCATTATATAATTTCGTTCCTACTACTGCAACATTTTCATCTTGGCATATTCCTAATAAATCTTGTATGTAGTCTTCTTTATCTATCGCTAATAAATTCTTATCAAATATAATGAAATATTCTCCATTAATACTTTTTATCGCTTCATTATATGTTTTAAACTTATGTTTAGCTGGTTTAATATTATTTTCTAAGTTTAATATATTTTCTTCACTTATTGAAATTATTTCATAATTTGTATATGTAGATTTTTTCACTTCTTTTAATATTTCTTTTGCTTGTTGCTCTTTTAATCCTTCTATATCTAATAGAATACTTACTTTTGGTTTTTCTTTTACTTTGTATTTTACTTCATAGCTTCCTGGCGTCAAACCATCTAGAACTTCTACTTCTGTATTGTACATTCTCTTTATATGATCTTTTATTACTTTTTTTCCAACTTCAAATGCATATGGCTTTGAGTCTGAATTTCCTGCTGTTGAATTTTGGTGTACTCTCCAGTGGTATAAAACTTTTGGTATATGAACTATATTTTTTGTTTCTTCTGATGCTCTTGCTACTATGTCAAAGTCTTGACTTCCATCATATTCACTTCTAAAACCACCTAGCTTGTCCATTAATTCTTTTTTTAATATGCTAAAGTGACATATATAGTTTGCACTATTTAAGGTATATGGTGAAAAATCTGGTTTAAAAAATACTCCATATCTTGGATTTGTAAAATCCTCTAACCTATCTTCATCTGTATATATAAATTCAACTCCATTATTTTCATTTATAGCCTTTACAACTTCATATAAAGAAAATATAGGTAGTAAATCATCATGATCTAGTAAACCAATAAAATCTCCTGTTGCCAATTTTAAAGCTTCATTTGTATTACCTGAAATTCCTTTATTTTCACCTATTATAGAATATTTAATTCTTTTATCTTTCAAATATTTATCTATATATTTTATAGGTTCTAGGCTTCCATCTGCCAAGCAAAGTTCCCAATTGGGATATGTTTGTTTCTTTAAACTATTTACTAATTCATCTAAAAATTTTTCAGGAGTATTATATAGGGGTACTACTATACTTATTTTAGGATTTATCGCAAACTTTGTATTTCTTTGCTTTTCTAATTCTTCTCTATTTGGTTCATTTTCCTTTATCCACTTTTCATATTTAATTTCTTCAGAGGTTTTGTTTCCTTTTACTTTTAAATATATATTTTTTACAAATTCTCTTCTTTTAGAATTTATTGGTAATATTTTTTCTAAGTTCATAGTGATAATTTCCTCTCTTTTATCTATTACTTTTTATTAATCTTGTTTTCTAGTATTTTTATATATTCATTTTGCTTTTTGTCATTTTCTTTATATGATTCATTTTGAATTTTTAATACTTGGTAATCATATATAATTTGATATAGTTTTGTATTTGTTTTATTTAGTAAATCAAATTTTTCTATATCTAATATTTTTTTTCTTAAACTTTCGTCAATTTCATCAAATAATTCTCTATACTGTTTTATTTGCATTTTTTCTAGTAAATCATCTATATTTATTTTTCTTACTAAATCATATGAATTTATTATTGCGCGATAAATAATGAACTCTACTGGCAAATACTTTTCCATCCATTCTTGATCAAAAAAGTAATATTTATTATTTATATAAAAACAATTTTTTGGTACCATATCATAAAATGCATATTCTAAGTAATTTAGTTTTTCTAACATTTCACTTTTTTGCTTATTTAAAATTTTATTATAGTTTTTCTTATCTTTTTTGTTGTATTTTACACTATTTTTTAGTAATATTTCTTTTATTTCATTTAATCTTTCTATTACCATATCTATATTATCACAATTCTCGGCTAATTCTATATCTAGAGTCTTATAATCTTTTATATATTTACTATACAATTTTCCATTTTCATATATATCTAAAATTTCAAAGTCATATTTATTTAGTTCTTCTAAATTTTGTGCTATCCTTTTAATGTTTGCACCTGCTTCTTTAGTTGCTTGTTTTTTTTCTACTATATCATCTTTTATTATTGTTATTAAACTATATTGTGGTTTTCTATAATTATTAAATGATATGTATTTTATTTTTGTATCTATTGGAGCTTTTGATATTTCTAATAAATATGAGTTAGATAATTTTATAAATAATTCTCTATCATATTTTGATATATCTTTTAGCAAATTAATTTCATTTGCAATTATTGCATCATCTTCTTCATAATCTAAAAAGTACCTATCTATTTTGTCATAAAAACTTTCTAATTTTCCTGATAGAATAACATCTGCTCTTTTCCAATTTGGAAATGGCATATATGTATTTATATATTTATATCCTTTATTTCTTAATATATTTTCTATATTCTCTTTTCCTAAGCTTGCTTCTATTTGCTCTAATGGAGATACTCTAGTTTTATATTTGTATGTTATAAATTTAGATATTCCATATTCATTATCAAAACTAAGTAAAATAATACCTGTTTCTTTTAAAAACATAACTATTTTCGTAAGTGTAGCTTCATCTATTTTTGATTTTAAAACAATAATATAATCATATTCATTTGCATAAGTATATTTATCATTATATATTTCCACATTTTTATATTTACCTTTTAAATATTCATATGCTGAGCTTTCTTTTTCTCCACAAAACAATATTTTAGAATTTTCTTTAAACTCATACCATGATATGATATTTGTTTCTAAATCTTTTAGGTTATTTCCTTTCATATATCAATTACCTTTCATTCTATTTTATTTTTTTGTTTCTATAGTGCAATTTGCTCTTTCTTTTGAAAAATTTATATTAGAATATATATCTCCTTTTTCTAATACATTTTTCCACTTTATTTTAAAATTATTTGCTTCTTTATCAAATCTTTCTTGTTTTTCTGGAGTAATTTCATATCCTCTCGTTTTAGATTCATAATGTATTAATTCTATATATGGGTTATATACTATAAGATATCCCTTTTCTCTTAGTTTTAAGCAAAAATCTACGTCATTATAGGATACTGCAAAATCTTCTTCATCCATATAGCCGAACTTCTTCATAAACACTTTTTTTAGTAAATAAGCATGCTCCTGTAACTGCTGATACATTTCTTGTTGTACATTCCCTTCCAAAGTATGCATGTATACCCTTTGGTGTTTTTGTAAAAAGATTATCAGCTAGACCTAATATTGCTATTTCTATTCCTGCGTGCTGAATGCTTTTATCTTTATAGTATAGCCTTGCACCTACTGCTCCTATATCTTTTCTTTGGGCAAAACCTATAAATTTTTCTAGCCAAGTGGGTGTTAAAAGTTTTGTGTCACTATTCAGTTGCATTACAAAATCTCCATCACAATTTTTTACACCATAATTTATTATTTTTGAATAGTTGAAACCCTTTTGTTTGTAGTATATTACTTTTACTTTTTCGTTTTTCTCTATTTGCTTATAATATTCAAATGTTTCTTCTTTTTCACTATTATTTTCTATTATTATAATTTCATAGTTTTGGTATGTAGTTAATTGCAAAATAGAATTTATACATTTTTTAAGTAGGCTTATGCTATCTTTATTTGGTATTAATATTGAAACTTTTGGGTGACTTTCCACTTCATACTCTACCTCATATACTCCATGCATGTCTCCGCCATGAGTTACATTTGCTTTTAACCTTTGTCTTTCTAAGTGGTCTTTTATTGCTCTTATTCCTGCTTCATAGGCATATGGTTTTGCATCTGAAAGCATTGCCGTTGAGTTTTGGTGTACTCGCCAATGATATAATATTTTAGGTATGTGAAGTATTCTATTTGTATTTTCTACTGCTCTTAAAATAATATCATAGTCTTGAGCTCCATCATATTTATCTCTAAAACCTTCTAACTTGTGCATTAATTCTTTTTTAAATACTGATAAATGTGTAATGTAGTTATTTGACCTTAAAGTATCTATGCTAAAGTCTGGTTTAAAATGTGGATCATATCTTTTCAGACTGTCTCCACTAATTTTGTCTTCATCTGTATATATAAATTCTACTTCTTCGTTTTCATTAATTGCTTTTGTAATTTGATATAAGCAAAATGGTGGTATTAGGTCATCATGGTCTACTAATGCTATATAATCTCCTGTTGCCATTTCTAATGCCGCATTTGTATTTCCTGCTATTCCTTTATTCTCATTTAAAAATTTGTATTTTATTCTATTATCTTTACTTATAATTTCTTCTAGCTCTTTATTTTTCTCTATGCTTCCATCTGCTAAGCATAATTCCCAATTTGAATAAGTTTGCTTTATTAAGCTTTCTACTAGTTCTGCAAAATATTTTACAGGTGTATTATACATTGGCACTATTATACTAAATTTAGGAGTAATTTTAAATTTTTCTTCTTTTTGCTTTTCTAGTTCTTGTATACTTGGTTCATTATTTTTAATCCATTTTTGATACCTTTGACTTTGGTTAGCATAATCTTTTCTTCCTATAATCTTTCTATATAAAACTTGAAATACTTTTTTTATAGTTTTTACAAAGCCATATTGTTTTAAATAAATTTTTATAATGCTTATTACATTTTTTATTTTCATATTATTCTCCTAAAATTTTTCTCTAATATTTCTTAATATCTTTGTAAGTTTCCATGATTTAGAATTTTCCATTGCTTCTATTTTATTTTTTAATTCATTTATTTCTTTTTGCATAGAATATATTTGTACTTTTTTATCTTTTTTAGAATAATCTTTATTATAAAATTTTTCACTTGTTTTGCTAATTGATATTAATTTTGCATTTTCCAAATTTACTTTTGTTTCAATTTCTTCTTGTGATGCTTCTATGAAAAATGAATTCGCAAAAAAGCTAAACATATTATTTTTAATGACCTCTTTATATGCTTTTATTTCATTAAATTCCACCTCTGTTCCCTCATAGTAATATGGTCTATAATTTTCTATTGTTTGAACGGTTGGCATGTGTTCATCTGAAAATATTAGTGATGGTAGTTTATAATCTGGTAGTGGATAGTAAAATTTCATATTTCCAAGTCCACATTCTTTTAATATATTTTCTAGTTCCTTTTTTCCAAATGTTTGAACTTTGTCTTTATTTTCATATCCTACTATTCCATCATATTTTATATTAGTATGGTCTTCTGGCGCACCTAAGAAATATTTCATACCAAATTTATTTTCTATCGCTATTAATAGCTTACCATCTGGTTTTAATAGTTTTTTTATATTATTTAAAAAGTCTATATAAGGATTATTGGTATTTGTATATAAAGCTGCATATTCAAATACTCCAATTAAAGTTATATAATCAAATTTTCTTTCTTTAAAATCTATATCATTTAAATTTCCAACTATTATTTCTAAATTTTCTTTATCTTCATTTCTTACTGCTATTGAAGAAGCTCTGTTCTTAGAAAGTTCTACACATGTAACACTTTTACATTTTTCACAAAGTGCTCCTGTTATTGCTCCCATGCCTGCTCCTATTTCTAATACTTCTGAATCTTCTTTGAAAGGATACCAATTTAATATATTTTTTCTTATTGGAGTTAAATGGTAAAATACTGGCCAACGAATATCATTTTCAAATACTTCCTCTACATTTTTATGTTTTTTTGCATATTCTATAATTTCGTTTTCTATATCTCCATCTGAATATAAGTCTTGTCCTTTATAAAAATCGTAATTTATTTTCATTTATTTTATTTCCTTTCATTTAACTTTATAATATAGTCGTATTCATTTTCATTTACTATTGAAAAATTACATTTATCAGTTACTTCTAATTTCTTCGTTTTTGGTAAAATCATGTAATTTACATTATATTCATTTAGCGCTTTACAAATAGCTTCTATATTATAGCTCATTCCACCATCAAAATATATTTGTCTATATGTTTGTTCATAGTTATCATATTTATCATTTGATACATCTCGTGAATTCATTAAAATTATTTTGTTCGTATATTGCCTTATCAAAGTAGAATGTAGTGGTTCAAATGGTGCTATAAGCTTCTTATTTTCTTCTCCGCTTTCTAATATATAATTTGATTCATCTATTATATATTGTTGTATTTTCATAAAATTTTGGTGCTTGCTAAAACCTAGTTCCTCTATATATACATACTTTCCTAAAGATACTATTAAGATTGATACTAAAGTTATAAATAAATATTTTAAAGTTTTATAATTTAATTTTTCATATACAATTGTGGTTGCTATCGCAATTGTAAGTTCTATTGGAAGAAGCCAAAAAAGTCTCCAATATGTTGCTGTTGTTACTACTTTAATATATATGTTTTTGAAAAATGGATTTATAACAAATAAACAAACTAGTATCGTGAAATATACACTTATTAATCTTTGTTTTTCATTTCCTTTTATTAACACAATAATAAAAGATACTATATATATCACAAATATTAGCTTTCCTTCATTTACAAATAATTTGAAAGTTCCTATCCAACTAAATAACTCTTCACTTGTTATTTCTTTTATATCAGTATTTTTTGTTAGTATAATTATTATATATAATAAGCTAATGAATATTATAGGAAGTAATGTTATTAAACTTTTTCCAAAAGTTCTAAATTTTCTTTTAATAAGCATCATAAGTAAAAATATTCCATATACTAATGATAATAACCATATTGTTATTGGATTGTAAGCAATAGCTGCAATATATGTAAAAATTAGAATTATATAATTTTCCTTTTGAATTTCTGGATAATTCAAAAATTCATACATCACAAATGGTATAATAATATTTAATAAAATGGTTTTTCCTTGATAAATTCTTCCTAAAAAGAACATTCCCTTGAATCGTATACTTACTCCGCTAAATAAAAATATTATTGCCAAGGTTAATAAAGCTACTGCTGTATTTTTATTATTTAACACCTTTTTTAATACTAAATAATATGCTATATAGGCAATTGTTATATATATTATTGGATACGCTGTATGAAACAAAGTTGATGTATTCATATTGAACATTCTTGCTATAAATCCTCCATATATTTCCCATGTATTTAATAAATATTTATAATCAAATGAACTTCCTTCTACTCCTGTATTAGGATATTTATCATACATTGAATCTAATTCTTTAGCTTCATTAGCCCAACTTACATAAAAAGAGTCATCTGCATCTTGTTTAAATAAGATACTAGAGTTAAATATTTGGAATATTATTATAATTATAGTAAATACATAAAATATTGTTTCTGCATTCATTTTAAACTTAATATTTTTTACATTTTCTATGAAATTATATTTTTTTATTTTTGGTTTTACTAAGTAAGATAATATTATATATATTGAATTTAACATTAAGAATATTAAATATAATATCTTAGTAGTATTTTTTTCCATTAAAATAAATGGTAAATTTATTATTTCAAATATTGCAAATGTTAAAACAAAACCATATAAAATAGTAGTACTTAAACTATTCTTCTTACTATTAATTATTTTTTTTAGAAGTACTCCTGTTCTATAATATATATATATTGTATATATTACTACTAGTATTATTTTTAACAATTCCATTATTTATGTATGTTAGATACTATTTTCTAACACATCCTCCTTTTTATTTTATATTTATTTGAGTTTTCATATCTACGATTCCTACTATCTGCTTTTTAGACATTATCTCAACAAGTATAGCATCATATTTTCTATCAAATACTTCTAGTTCGCCTTCTTCATTTATTCTTGTACAGCCAAAGGAAAATGCATATTTGTCTGGCGCTAAAGGAAATACTTGTTTAAATTCCACTTCTACCTCTTCTCCTTTTTTGTAGCTTCCAGTTTCTTTATTTTCAAGCATTGTATTAGTTCCTAATAATTCTAAACCTTTAAAGTCTTTTACTGATATTGCAAATATTGGTTCTTTTATATCTTCATTAAATTTTATTTTTAGTTTTATTGTAACTTCTTCATCATTTTCAAATATTTTTACTATCTCATTTTTATTATTTAATATTTTATAATCTATTATTTCTGCTTTTCTATTTCCATATGTTATAAGTTGATTTTCTTCGTTTTTATCTTTGTCTTGTTTTTCTTCATTATTTTC
>CATLFA010000031.1 GCA_949927585.1 uncultured Clostridiaceae bacterium | reverse complement strand
AAGTTAATTAGTAATTTTTGTTTTTTTAATAAATTGCATAATATAAAGGGGAAAATATACTATTAATTTGTTGACTAAAAAATAGCTTATTGGTAAAATACTAATATAAGTTATAATAATCGAACATAAAGTAAGGAGAAAAATAAGACTATGAAAAAAAGAAGGAAAATAATAACTTTAATAGTATCATTATTTATACTAGTTGTAACGCTATTAATTTTAAACCAAACAGGAGTAATAAATAAGATTACAAACAATATAAATAGAGAAGAAATAAAAAAAGAGATAAGCTATGAAGTATATCATCATGTAAATGGAGACACAAAAATGCTAGTAGTAGCAGAAGACACAGAAAATGGAATAGAAAAAGTAATATATCCAAATAATGAAATGGAGTTATATTGTAATGGAAAAAATAAGGTAGCATTTGATTACCATGTAAATATAACAAACCTAGAAAGTATTACTTTTACAGCAATAAATACATTAGGCGAAGAAATAAAAAATACAGTAATAATAAATGAAGAGTTTTATAAAAATATGATAAAGCATAATTTTATAAATGAAACAGAAACACAAAAAGGTTTAACAATAAATTATAAAGCAGATAGTGCAATGAAGCAATATAAAGTAGGAGAAGCAGCAAATTGGGCAAACTATACAAATACAATAAGGTTAGATGAACACCAAATATTAGAAACTTTAGGAGAAGAAAATAGAGAAGTCAATATATCTTTAAGGCAGGTAGATAAAATAGGAAATGAGATTATAACACAAACAAAGCTAACAATAGAAAATAAAGCATCATATAAAAAAGAAGATACAATAATAGAAGGAGAAAGTATATTAGCATGTGTAGAAAATAATGAGTTACAAACAGGAAATTATATATTTAGAGTAGCAGGAACAATAGATGGAGGAACAGAAGAAGTAAAGGAATATCCAGTAGAGTTATATAATTATAAAGAAAATGCAAATTATATAGGTCAAAATAATGTAGTAATAGGAGATATATCATATACAGGAATGGGAAAAATAGACTCAGAAAAAAGAATGCTAATACTAAAATATAATAAAGATTTAAACATAAATGAGGGAGCAATAATAACTCCAACAGGAACAAATGAGGCAATAAATGGAGCAACATATTTATGCACTAAAAAAGGAATACTAATATATTGTGAAGGAACAATAACAAATAATGGAACAATAACAATGACAGCAAGAGGAACAGTAAATGAAGCAGGAGAAAATGTATATTTATATAAAAATGAAAATAATAGCTATGAATATATACCAGCAGTTGGCGCAAGTGGAGGAGCAAGTGTGACTTCTAAATCTTCATTTGGTAATAGTGGAAAAGGAGGAAATATAGGAACAGACAGAAGAACAGGAGGAGGAGGCTCAGGAGGAGCAGCTAGTAAGTATACATTTGAAAGTGGAACCTCAGGACGAGGAGGCTCAGGAACATCATATTCTGGAGGAGCAGGCGGTGGAGCAGCATATTGGTCAACTGCATCTGCAGGCTCTGATGTTGGAGGAAAAGGCGGAAATGCTGCATGGAGAGATAATATAAGAGGAGGCTCTGGCGGTGGTGCAGGAAACCCTGGTGGAAATAGAGCAGCTTATACTAGTAATAATACTACAGCTACAAATGGAAGCAATGGTACAGGAGGACTTTTAATATTATATGCAAGTAATGTAGAAAACAAAGGAAGTATTCTCTCAAATGGTAGTTCTGGTGGAAATGGAGGAAATAATAGTTCTCACCGGAGGAGGAGGCTCAGGAGGAGGAAGTATAAATATATTCTATAAAACTAGTATAACAAATGGAACCATAATGGCAAGTGGAGGAACAAGAGGTAGTGGTAGAGCAGCAGGTGGTTCAGGAGGAGCAGGTTGTGTTACAATAGGAAATATTTCTACTAGAACTTTTGTAAAAGATTAAAATAAAATAAACTCTATATCAAAATAAACTCTGTATATACAGAGTTTATTTTGATATAGGATTTCATAAAATAGTTAATATATTATAGAGAATAAGTTACATGAAATTTGACAAAAAACATTAAAAATAGTACAATTATAATGTATAAAGAAGTAAAAGGAGAAATTTATGCAAAAAAATAATAATATAAAAGTTTTTGATAAATTGGTATCAAAAACAAAAATATATTTAATAATAATAGCTATTTTATTAAGTATTATATGTTTTTATGAAATCAACTTTATAATGCCAGCAATACTAATATTTGTATTAATTGTAATGTATGCATATTGGACAAACAATAAAAGAAAATCAGAAATATCAGAACATATAAAAGATTTGACACATACAGTAGACAATGCCGCAAAAAGTACACTAATAAATTCGCCATTTCCACTTATAGTGATAGAAACTGATGGAAATGTAATTTGGAAAAGCTCAAAATTTATAAAAGAATTTGCAAACGTAGATATTAATATATATTTAAATGAAATTGTAAAAGAACTAAAATTAGAAATTGAAAACAGTAGTGAAGAAAATAAAAAAGAGTTACAAGAATTAATAAAAAAACAAGTAATAATAGGAGACAAAAACTATAATATACTTGGAGAGTATGTTAAGTCTAAAGATGATAAAAAGCAAAATGAATATATGGCAACATTATATTTTATAGACGAAACAGAGAATATTGAAATGGTTAATAAATATAATAATTCAAGAATATGTATGGGAATTATTATGATAGATAACTATGAAGAAATTATGCAAAGAGTTTCAGCAGAAGATAGACCAATTCTTACAGCAACAATAGAAAAAACATTATATGACTGGGCAAGTGAGTTTAAAGGTCTAATAGTAAAATCTGAAAGAGATACATTTATAGTTATATTAGAACAAGAATATTTAAAAAGATTAGAAGAAGAGAGATTTACAATATTAGATAAAATTAAGGAAATATCAATACCAGGAAAAATACAATCAACACTTAGTATTGCCATTTCAAATGAAGGTGAAACAAATTACAAAAAATATAAATCAGCACAAGGTGGAATAGATATAGCATTAGGTAGAGGTGGAGACCAAGCAATTATCAGAAAAGATGGCAAATATACATTTTTTGGTGGAAGAACACAAGAACTAGAAAAGAGAACGAGAGTAAAAGCAAGAATAGTAGCACATGCTTTAGAAGAACTAATGGATGAAGCACAAAATATAATTATTATGGGACATTCAAACTCAGATATAGATGCTATGGGAGCAGCATTTGGTATATACCGTATGGCAAAGACTATACAAAAAGAAGCATATATAATAAATGAAACTGCAGGAATAGGTTTAGATAATTTTATAGAAGTAGCTAAGCAGAATGAAGAATATAAAGAAATATTAATAAATAAAGATAAAGCTTTAGATATAATAGATGAAAACACACTATTAGTAGTAGTAGACACTCATAAAACAAGCTATGTTGAAGTACCAGAGTTACTAGAAAAGACAAATAAGATAGTAATAATAGATCACCATAGAAGAAGTACAGACTTTATACAAAATTCAATACTTACTTTTCATGAAGTATATGCATCATCAGCATGTGAATTAGTGACAGAATTAATAGAATATTCTGAAAATACAATAAACCTAACAACAATAGAAACTGAAGGTTTATATGCAGGAATAATGATGGATACAAAAAACTTTACATTTAAAACAGGTGTAAGAACATTTGAAGCAGCAGCGTTCTTACGAAAATGTGGAATAGACATTATAAAAATAAAAAAATGGTTCCAAAGTGATTTAGAGACATATAATAAAATAGCTGAAATAGTAAATAAAACAGAAATTATAAAAGGAACTATTGGAATATCTTGTTATGAACAAAATGACAAAGGCTCTAACATAGTATGCGCAAAAGCAGCAGACGAGCTCTTAACTATAAGCGACATAACAGCATCATTTGTAATAGGAAACTTAGGGGATAAAATTTGTATAAGTGGACGTTCAATAGGAGATATAAATGTTCAAATAATCCTAGAAAAAATGGGTGGGGGAGGTCATATAACATTGGCTGGCGCTCAAGTAGAAGGAATGAATATGAACGAAGTAAAACAAGAATTGATAACAAAAATAAATGAGTATTTTGAAGAAATATTAAATTAGAAAATTAGAGCCACAAATAATATGGCTCTAGTTTTTTATAAATTTTGAATAATATATGTAATTTGATTAATTCACCAAAAACACTTGAAAAATAAACATTTTTAAGGTAAAATATAAAAACATATAGCACAGTTTATAACAATATAAAATAGTGGAGGTAGATAATATGAAAGTTATTTTATTACAAGATATAAAAGGGGTAGGAAAAAAGGACCAAATTATAAATGCAAATGATGGATATGCAAGAAATTATTTATTTCCAAAGAAATTAGCGTTAGAGGCAACAACTGGAAACTTAGGAAATTTAAAAGCAAAACAAGAATCAAATCAATATAGAAAAGATATACAAAAAGAAGAGGCAATAAAACTAGCAGATAAAATAAAAGATATAACATTAACAATAAAAGTAAAAGCGGGAGAAAATGGAAAAATATTTGGAGGAGTAACAGCCAAAGAAATAGCAGAAAACTTAAAAACACAATATTCCATAGATGTAGACAAAAAGAAAATAAATTTAAGCGAAACAATAAAAGTTATAGGAACAAGAACAGTAGATATTAAATTGTATGAGGGTGTAATAGGAAAATTGAAAATAAATACTATATGTTAAAATAATCCACCTTATGCATTTGTATATATCAAAATAAAAATCGAACCCTCCAAGACAAGGGGGATTCCCCCATCTCAAAGGACTGTCGGGCTTCAATTTTGATTTTAATATATACAAACACATAACGTTACTCTACAAATTTTAATTACGACTATTTTAAAAATTACATTGTAGGGGTCGCAGCATTATTAAGCGACCTGCACTTCAAAGGAACTACTAAAATAGAAAAGGAGCAGTCAAATGGAACTAGGAAAAGTACCACCACATGACACGGAAGCTGAGCAAGCAGTTATAGGTAGTATGCTTACAGACAAAGAAGCTATTATAGCTGCATTAGAAGTACTAAAAGAAGATGATTTTTATAGAGAAGATAATAAAACAATATATGAAGCTATTATGAATTTATATAATAGGGCTGAGCCTGTTGATATTATAACTTTAAAAGCTGAGCTTTCTTCAATGGGAAAATTGGATAGCGTTGGTGGACTAGAATATTTAGCAGAGCTTCCAGATAAAGTTCCAACAACATCTAATGTAGAAAAATATATAAAAATAGTAGAAGAAAAATCACTACTTAGAAATTTAATAAAAACAGCAAATGATATTATTAAACTTGGTTATGATGAAACACAAGAAGTAGAAGTTCTAATGGATCAAGCAGAACAAAGAATATTTAATACAATTCAAGCTAAAAATCAAAAAGGATATTCAGCAATAAAAGATATATTAGTAGATACATTTACTCAGTTAGAACAATTATATAACAAAAAACAACATGTTACAGGAGTACCTACAGGTTTTGCAGATTTAGATTACAAAACAGCAGGCTTGCATGGTTCAGAATTAATACTTGTTGCAGCAAGACCTGCAATGGGAAAATCAGCTTTTGCATTAAACATAGCAACATATGCTGCTACAAGAGGAAATACACCAGTTGCAATATTTAGCTTAGAAATGTCAAAAGAGCAAATGGTAAACAGAATTCTATGTAGTGAAGCAATGGTAGATAGTAACAAAGTAAGAACAGGTACAATAGATGAAGAAGATTGGGCAAAACTTGCAGATGCTTCAGGAATACTTTCAGAGTCTAAAATATTTATCGATGATACCCCAGGTATATCAATAATGGAAATAAGAGCGAAATGTAGAAAACTAAAATTAGAGCAAAACATAGGGCTAGTAGTAATAGATTACTTACAATTAATACAAGGCTCAGGAAAAAGAGGAGCTTCACGTGAACAAGAAATTTCAGAAATAAGTCGTTCATTAAAAATATTAGCAAAAGAAATTAACGTTCCAGTAATCGCGTTATCTCAGTTATCAAGAGCTGTTGAACAACGTCCAGACCATAGGCCAATGCTATCAGATCTTCGTGAATCAGGAGCAATAGAGCAAGATGCAGATATAGTTACATTTTTATATAGAGATGACTATTATAATGAAGATAGTGAAAAGAAAAATATAGCTGAAGTAATACTAGCAAAACACCGTGCAGGTTCAACAGGAACAGTAGAACTACTATGGCTAGGAAGCTACACAAAATTTGCAAATATAGAACGTTATAGGGAATAAGAGTTTATGTAAGGGTCGCCGCCTTAGGTGACCCACTCTTTGGAGAAACGGCTTAAAGAATGAAATAATATATACAAACACATAAGGTTACTCCATAGATTTTAATTACTACTATTCTAAGTATATAAGGGAAAATCCTTCTCTCATTCAAAATATAATAAAAGGAAACAGAAAATGTTAGAAAAGAAAGTTTTAGAAACAATAAAAAAGTATGATTTAATTAAAAATGGAGATAATATAGTCGTTGGTGTATCTGGTGGGCCAGACTCAATGGCTTTATTAAATATACTTTTAAAACTAAAAAAAGAAATGAAATTTGATATAGTAGTTGCACATATAAATCACATGATAAGGCTTGAAGCAGACGAAGAAACGAAGTATGTTGAAAGTTTTTGCGAAATGCATAATATTAAATGTTTTATAAAAAAAGAAAAGGTAGAACAAATTGCTAAAAACGAGAAAATAGGAACAGAAGAAGCAGGAAGAAAATTAAGATATAATTTTTTTGAAGAAGTAATAATAAATGCTAAAGCAAATAAAATAGCAACTGCACATACAGCAAATGATAATGCAGAAACAGTACTTATGAATATAATGAGAGGCTCAGGAACAACAGGATTAAGAGGAATAGAACCTATAAGAGAAGATAAGTATATTAGACCTCTAATAGAATGCACAAGATTTGAAATTGAAGAGTATTGCAAAAATGAAAAATTGCAACCTAAAATAGATAAGTCAAATAGTGAAAATATATATACAAGAAACAAAGTAAGAAATATGCTTATTCCTTTTGTAGAAGAAAACTTTAACCCTAATATAGTAGCTTCATTAAATAGACTATCAAATCTTGCAAAATTAGAGAACGAATATATAGAAAAAGAAACTAAAAAAAGTTATGATAAAGTATTAATAGAGCAAAACTTAGGGAATAATATAAAAGAAAGAAAAAATAGTGTTATATTAGACTTAAAAAAGTTTAATTCATTAGATTTAGTAATAAAAAACAGATTAATGTTATATACTATTGGTAAGGTGCTTGGAAATAGCCAAAACATAGAAAGAGTGCATATTGAAGATTTAGTAAAATTATGTAGTAAAAATATAGGAAATAAATATTTAACACCAAATAAAAATATAAAAGTAATGGTAAATAACGGGAAAATTTATTTTAAGCAATTATAATACATTAATAAAGTAGTAGGAGCGTGCTATCTGCCATCCGTTGATTCAACAAAAATACCCAGAAATAATATTATAGGGTGATTTCTTCGAAAAGCGGACGTGTAAAATAAACCACCTTATATACAAACATATAAGGTTACTCTACAAATTATAATTACTATTATTATTAGGAACAAAAAAAGAAATTATAAATTTAAACAAAACATAGCATCCGTAAGCACTTACAAATTGCACATTTTTGTAAAGAAAAAGACATATAAAAAACTATTGAATTAAAGAAAAATATATGTTATATAAGATAGTGTTAAATAATAAAAGGTAGGAAAAGGCAGAAGAAAAATAAAAATATTTAACTTCTAACTTCTAACCTTGAACTTCTATTACAACAAAGGAGGAAGAAAATTGAAAAATAGTATAAAAACTTTAGCAATGTGGTTAATTATAATAGTAATATTTATTATATTAATTACATCAATTATGGATAATAGTAGTAACAAACTTGCCTATTCAGAATTAATATCAAAAATAGAAACTGGTGATGTAAAAGAAATTGAAATTTCATCAGATGGTACAAAGGCAGAAGTTACTTTAAAAAATGAGAATAACCCAAAAGAAGTTAATATACCAAGTATAGATAGCTTAATGGATACACTACAGGATTCTATGAAAACAGAAAGTGTAAAGGTAACAGAAAAATCTGAACCAATATTTATGATAATATTAAGTTTACTTACACCATTTGGAATATTAATAATCTTCTTATTGTTCTGGTTCTTTTTAATGAGTTCAAACCAAACAAACGGAAATAAAACTATGACATTCGGAAAAAGTAAAGCCAGAGTTTTAAACCCACAAGATAAAGCAAGAATTACATTTAAAGATGTAGCAGGTGTTGATGAAGAAAAAGAAGAATTAGAAGAAATAGTAGAATTTTTAAAAAATCCAAAGAAATTTACAGACATGGGAGCTAGAATACCAAAAGGAGTACTACTTGTAGGACCTCCAGGAACAGGTAAAACACTTTTAGCAAAAGCAGTAGCAGGAGAAGCAGGAGTGCCATTCTTCATTATAAGTGGTTCAGACTTTGTTGAAATGTTCGTAGGTGTTGGTGCCTCAAGAGTAAGAGATTTATTTGAAGAAGCTAAGAAAAAAGCTCCATGTATTATATTTATAGATGAAATAGATGCAGTTGGTCGCCAAAGAGGTGCAGGACTAGGTGGAGGACATGATGAAAGAGAGCAAACCCTAAACCAATTACTAGTAGAGATGGATGGATTTGCAGAAAATGAAGGTGTAATAGTATTAGCTGCAACAAATAGACCAGACGTATTAGATAAAGCACTATTAAGAGCAGGAAGATTTGATAGACAAATAATGGTAGGTTCACCAGATGTAAAAGCAAGAGAACAAATATTAGAAGTACATTCAAGAAAGAAAAGATTAGCACCAGACGTAGACCTAAAAATAATTGCAAAAAATACATCAGGTTTCGCAGGAGCAGATTTAGAAAATGTTTTAAATGAAGCAGCATTACTTGCAGCAAGAAGAAATATACCAGAAATAGGTATGAAAGAAATAGAAGATGCAATGGTAAAAGTAACAATGGGACCTGAAAAGAGAACAAGAGTAAGAAGCGAAAAAGAAAATAAACTTGTTGCTTATCACGAAGCAGGGCATGCAGTTGTAAGTAGATATTTACCAACACAAGACCCAGTTCATCAAATTTCAATAGTACCAAGAGGTATGGCAGGAGGATACACAATGTATCGTCCAACAGAAGACAAAAACTTTATGTCTAAAACAGAAATGGAAGAAAATATTGTTTCATTACTAGGAGGTAGAGTTGCTGAAAGTTTAATATTAAATGATGTGTCAACAGGAGCAAGTAATGACATAGAAAGAGCAACTAAAATAGCAAGAAGCATGGTAACTAAGTATGGAATGAGTGAAAAATTAGGAACAATAATGTTAGGTTCAGGTGGAGAAGAAGTCTTTTTAGGAAGAGATTTCGCTCAATCAAAAGAATACTCAGAAGAAACAGCTGCTATTGTCGATTCAGAAGTTAAGAAAATAGTTGACAAGGGCTATAAAACAGCAGAAGAAATATTAAGAGCAAATATAGACAAATTACATGCAGTAGCTGGGGTATTACTAGAAAAAGAAAAAATTGACGGAGATGAATTTGACCAAATATTTAATGGATAAAAAGATGAAAAGTCATGAGAAAACTCATGACTTTTTTACTTTAAAAATAATATTTTAAATATATTGCAATAATTCACATAATATAGTATAATATACATATTGTTATAAGAAACTATTAATTTTAATTAAACTAATAGGAGGAAATTAATATGAAACGGAATGCTCAGAGTTTAAGTATTTGTGTACCAGGTAAGAGATGTATTAATCAGTGTAAGTTTTGTGTATCATGTATGCATGCAGATGCATATAAAAATCAAATGAACGAGAATCTTCCTTTTTATGACCTTTACTTTGAGGACTATGTAAAAAGAATGATTTTCGCAAAAGAAAATGATGCGAATATCATGATGATTACTGGCGACATCGAGCCATTACAGAATCGGCACTTTTTGCAGACACTTGCAATGATTAATAAGTATGTATTACCGCAGAGAGGTTGCAGTGCATTTAACTGGATTGAAATCCAGACATCAGCAGTAGGATTTGACGAAGGCTATGCAAGGTTTTTACGAAACACAGTTGGTGTAAGCGTACTTTCACTTTCATTATCAAGTTTTGATGATGAAGTAAATGCACAAATTGTGGGAATGCCAAAGAATATGAAAGTAAATATTCATGAAGTATGTAAAACTGCGAAGAAATATGATTTTACACTTCGGCTTAGTCTTAACATGAGTCAAGAAATGTTAAAAAGCTCAGGAGATGATACAATGATTCATGGAATATTTTTACAATCAAAAAGATTAGGTGCGGATCAAATAACATTCAGAAAGTTTTATGCTGATGGAGATAATGAGCAGAGTAGATGGATAAAAGAGAATGCTGTACCAGATGGATTCTTTAAAGTTTTACATCAGTATGTAAAAGCAGAAGGAAGATTAATAGGAACACTTCCATATGGTTATAACCAGTATTCTGTAAATGGAATATCAACTGTTATTGATGAAGACTGTATGAATGAATCAAGGACAGAAAAAGAAGCATCAAAGTATTTTGTAATACGGCCAGACTGCAAATTATATGACGGCTGGAACAAGGAAGATATTATCTTCTAAACCAAATTCAAAAAAATTCCAAAATTAAGAGAGTAGATATTTCTACTCTTTTAATTTTGAATATTAGATGTTACTAAAAATAATAATATATATGTATAATATTAAAAAATATAAAAAAATTCTCAAAAACTATTGACAAGAGATGTTGTTATCAATATAATAACAACAGAAATACTTATTAATAAAATGATAATATCAAATAAAGGAAGTGAGGTATATGAAAAAACAAGATACAGTTGTTGTATTTGGAGGTTCGTTTAATCCACCAATAAATTCACATTTTGGAATAGCACAGCAAGTATTAAATGAATATGAACAAGTAGAAAAAATTATATTCATACCTGTAAACAAAAAATATGAAAAAGATGGATTGCTTGAAAATGAGCACAGATATAATATGCTAAAACTAATTACAGATAAAAACGAAAATTTTACAGTATCCAATATTGATATGAATGGAAGTCGTTCATTATATACAATAGAAACATTAGAAGAAATACAAAAGCAATATAAAGAAAAACAAATATGGTTTTTAATAGGAAGTGATAACCTAAAAGAACTTCATACATGGAAAAGAGCAGAAGAGTTAGTTTCTAAATATAAGGTTTTAGTGATGGAAAGAAACAAAGACAATATAGAAGAGATAATTGTAAAAAATGAATTATTAAATTGCTATAAGGAAAATATAATAAAATTAAATGAAGAAATAAGAAGCAATTATAGTTCAACTTATGTACGCTCACAAATAAAGAAACAAAAGAGTGTAAGATATTTAATGCCAGAAGAAGTATATGAATATATTAAAATAAATAATTTATATATTGAATAACAATTGTTGGGGCGATTAGCAATCGCCCGCTCATCGAAGGTATTGCTCAAATAAATTGTAGGGGTTGCACTTTGGGCGACCAAACACTACAACCACATACTCAGAATATATACTAACAAAGAGCATAGCGAAGAGTGAAGAGTGAAAAGTGAATAGTACAAAATTCAAAGAATTTTGAGAAAGGGTGATGTATATGATTAAAAACATTGAAAAGGAAGTTGAAGAAATTACAAAATGGATAAAAGCCTATGTAGAAGAAACAAAAGCAGAAGGTGTAGTTATAGGAAACAGTGGAGGTAAAGATTGTGCTGCTGTAATAGCTTTGGCACAAAAAGCTTTAGGTAAAGAAAATGTACTAACAATAGCAATGCCATGTAATTCTATAAAAGCAGATATAGAAGATGCAAAACTAGTATCAGACGCATTTGGAGTTAAGCTATTAAAAATAGATTTAAGCCATACTTACCAAACACTAGAAGACGAAATCGAAAAGACAATAAAAAAAGTAACTGAAGGAAAAGAAGAATGGAGAGGAAGAGAAGCAAAGATAAACACAAAACCACGTTTAAGAATGACAACACTATACTATGTGGCCCAGAATTTAAACTATCTAGTAGCAGGAACAGGTAACAAATGTGAAGCGACAGTAGGCTACACTACAAAATGGGGAGATAGTGCAAGCGACCTTAACCCAATAGGAGAATTTACAGTAGAAGAAGTACTTCAAATAGGAAAATATCTAGGAGTACCAGAAAAAATAATAAACAAAGCACCAAACGACGGGTTAGGAGGATTAACAGACGAACAAAAACTAGGAGTAACCTACAAACAAATAGCAGAATATATAGAAACCGGAAAAACCGAAGAAAAAGCAATGGAAATAATAAAACGAAAAGAAAAAGCATCAGCCCACAAACGAAAACCAATCCCAATATATAAAAGACTATAACAGGTCAATTGGGGACAGTCCCCAATTGGGAAAAAAGCACAAAAAGGGACAGGGGTTAATTGAAAAAGAAAAAAATTAAGCATAGAAATATGCTTAAAAAAACAATTATTGATAGTATTAAAATAATAATAACAAAGACATAGGGAGATTAGTAATCGCCCCTACATTCTAAATTAAATATAAAAAAGGAGGAAAAAACATGAACGAAAAACTAGAAACAATAAAAAACAAAGGAAAAGAACTATTTAATCACATCTTCATAGATGGACTAACAGGGATGGCTTGGGGGTTATTCTCAACTCTAATAATAGGACTAATAATAGAACAAATAGGGAAACTAATAGGAAATAATCAAATAGGAAATATGCTAATTTTAATAGGAAAAGTTTGTAGCGTGTTAACAGGTGCAGGAATAGGAATAGGGGTAGCAGTAAAATATAAAGTATCTCCATTCGTAACAATTTCAGCAGGAATGGCAGGTTTAATAGGAGCATTTGCCAGCAAAATATTAGCGGGAAGTGTATTGGTAAATGGAAGCATAGTATTAACAGGTCCAGGTGAACCAATGGGAGCATTTATTGCAAGTTTAATAGGTATAGAAATAGGAAAACTAATAACAGGAAAAACAAAAGTAGATATCATATTAGTACCATTAGCCACAATTTTAATAGGTGGAGCAATAGGTTTACTAATAGGACCAGCAATTTCAAATTTCATGGCACTACTAGGAAATATGATTAACTGGGCAGTAGAAAAACAGCCATTTATAATGGGAATATTAGTGTCAGTAATAATGGGAATGATATTAACCTTACCAATAAGCTCAGCAGCAATATCAATTATTTTAAATTTAAGCGGATTAGCAGCAGGGGCAGCAACAGTAGGGTGTTGTGCAAATATGATAGGATTTGCAATAGCAAGTTACAAAGAAAATAAAGTAGGAGGCTTATTATCACAAGGAATAGGAACAAGTATGTTACAAGTACCAAACATAATGAAGAAACCAGTAATATGGCTACCAGCAATAATAGCAAGCGCCATACTAGGACCAGTATCTACTATTGTTTTCCACATGACAAACAACGCCTCAGGAGCAGGAATGGGAACAGCAGGTTTTGTAGGGCAATTCATGACCTGGCAAACAATGGCAGGCACAGAAAGCCCAGTAACATTAGCCATAAAAATAGCACTATTACACTTCATTTTACCAGGAGTAATAGCATGGGGAGTTAGCACTTTTATGAGAAAGAAAGGAATAATAAAAGAAGGAGATATGAAATTAGAGTTGTAAGTGGAAAGAAACTGGAAGAAAACCATTTTTAAATTATTGTATGGATGGAACTAACAATAAGGAGATAGATTTTAATAATTTAACTAAATTATTTAGTCCTATGATATTTAACTTTACTTTTAGCGTTGTTTGTAGTTCAAACGAAAACATGGAAGATGCAGGTTTTAAAAATTTAGATATAATTAAAGAATTCCAAAATAAATTTTTAGAACTAGGATATAATGTCAGAATGTTCAACTCAGCAGGTCAAGACGATATAGGTGGCGGATGCGAACAACTATGGTATGTACAAGAATAGCTTAAAAAACATGATAATTAAATTGACAAAAAAGATAGTTAATGTTATTCTTAAAATGATAACTAGAAGTCAGAGGTTAGAACTCAGAGGGTGGAAACTAATTAATTTCCAACTTCTAACTTCCAACCTCCAACTTTCAACCGGAGGTTACATATGAAAGAAGAATTTTTTAAACCATCAGTTACAGTAGATACAATAATATTCACAGTTAGAGACTTAAATGTGGATAACTACAGAAAATTACCAGAAAAAAAATTTCAAGTTTTATTAGTAAAAAGAGCAGGAGAACCATATAAAGATAAATGGTCATTACCAGGAACATTTGTAGGAAAAGAAGAAAAATTTGAAGAAGCAGTAAATAGGTGTTTAGAGGAAAAAGCAAATATTAAAGACATATACCTAGAACAATTATATTCATGGGGAGACCCACAAAGAGATTCTAGAGATAGAGTAATTAGTACATCTTACATGGGATTAGTAGATACAGGAGACATTCAAATAAAAGCAGGAAAGAATGTAGAAGACATAGAGTGGTTTAATATAAAGCTAAATACTATAAAAGAAAAAAGCAAAGAAAAGAAAGATGGATACTACAAAACAGAAGAAATAGAAATAGTGCTAGAAAACAAAGAACTAACATTAAAAAATAGAGTAAAAGTAGTAAAAGAAATAGTAAATGGAAATACAGTAATATATACACAAATTTTGCAATCAGACCTAGCATTTGACCATGCAAAAATATTAATATATGCAATAGAAAGGCTAAAAAACAAAGTAGAATATACAACAATAGCCTTCAACCTAATGCCACCAAAATTCACACTAACAAAATTGCAACAAGTATACGAAATACTACTAGACAAGCCACTACTAAAAGCAAACTTCAGAAGAAAAATAGCAGATATGGTAATAGAAACAGAAGAATACGAAGAAAATGCAGGACATAGACCATCAAAACTATACAAATTCAACCCAAATTGGCAACCACATATATTCTAATGTCCCATTGGGGACGTTTCCATTTGGGTAATCTGTCCCTTTTGGGACAGATATTTTTAAAAGAATACAAGTATTATACATTTATGAAAAACAAGGATAAAAGAAAGGGTTAATATTATGAAAGTATTAATAGCAACAAAAAATCAAGCAAAAATTGAGGGAGCAAAGAAAGCATTATTAAATTATTTTGACAATATAGAAATTGAAGGAATACCAGTAGAATCAAATGTAAGTGAGCAACCAGTTAATGATGAAATATATAATGGAGCAAAAAACAGAGTTAGAAACTTAAAAGAATATGCACAAAAAAATAACAAAGAAGCAGATTTATATTTGTCAGTAGAAAGTGGAATAACTAATTCATTAGGAAGATGGATAATTACTAATATAGCAGTAATTGAGGATAATAGCAATTTTGAAAGCTATGGTACAAGTCCTTCCTTTCCAGTTCCAGAAAGATTAGTGCAAGATATTATAGATACAGATTTAAGTCAAGTAATGGATAGAGTCTTTACAAAAGATGAAGAAAGACATAACAGAGGTGGAGGAATACAATTGTTAACACATGGAGAAATATCGAGAATAGACTTAACACAAATGGCATTTATTATGGCTTTAACTAAATATATAAATGAGGATAAATGGAAATAGAATGTTGCTATTTAGGAAACACCTAAATAGCAACATTCTATGTTTTTTGGTCGCATATTTAAAATTTTAAGTTATTATTACTATAAAATATTAATTTTTAATATCTAATCTAATATGCACATCTCTTAATTGTTCTTTTGAAACGTTTCCAGGAGCTCCCATCATTATATCTTGGGCTTTACTATTCATAGGAAATGCTATAACATCACGTATAGTTTCACTTTCTGTAAGTAGCATAATAATTCTATCTAAACCAGGAGCAATGCCTGCATGAGGAGGTGCTCCAAACTGGAAAGCATTAAATAGTGCAGGAAACTTTTCTTCTATATATTCTTTATTGTATCCAGCAAGTTCAAATGCTCTAATCATAATTTCTGGATCATGGTTTCGTACTGCACCAGAAGAAAGTTCAATTCCATTACATACAATATCATATTGATATGCAACAATATCTAAAGGATTCATTGTAGTTAAAGCTTCTAATCCACCTTGTGGCATTGAAAATGGATTATGATTGAAAGCAATTTTTCCTCTTTCATCTAGTTCATACATTGGAAAATCTATTATCCAACAAAACTTAAACATAGTATCATCTATTAAGTTCAAACGTATGCCAAGTTCTTCTCTAATTTGACCAGCAAAATTTGTAGCTCTATCTTCATTATCTGAAACAAAGAAAATAGTGTCATTTGCTTCTAAATTTGCTAAGTCAATAAGTTGTTTCTTTAATTCATTTGGTATAAATTTATCAATTGGTCCTTTAAAGCTTAAATCTTCATCAATTTCTAAGTAACCAAGCCCTACCATACCAATAGAAATTGCAAATTCAAGCATTTTCTCATGAAATCCTTTAGACATATGACCAGAAACTTTAATAGCTCTGACAGTCTTATTTATAAATGGTTTAAAAGTACACTTGTTAAAAAAATCAGACAAATCTATAATAGTTAAAGGATTTCTTAAGTCAGGTTTATCACTACCATATTTAAGCATAGCTTCTTTATATGGAATACGTGGGAAAGGAAATTCAGCCACTTTTTTATTAGAAAATTTTGTGAAAGTATTATAAATAACAGGTTCAATAACTTCAAATACATCTTCTTGTGTACTGTATGACATCTCCATATCTAACTGATAAAATTCTCCAGGGGCGCGGTCTGCTCTTGCATCTTCATCTCTAAAACAAGGAGCAATTTGAAAATATTTATCAATTCCAGAAACCATTAAAAGTTGTTTAAATTGTTGAGGTGCTTGAGGAAGTGCATAAAATTTTCCTGAGTGAAGCCTACTAGGTACCAAATAGTCCCTTGCTCCTTCTGGAGAAGAACTAGTAAGTATGGGAGTTTGAACCTCCAAAAAACCTTGCAATATCATTTGGCTTCTTAAATATTGTATAATTTGTGCTCTTAAAACAATATTATTTTTTAATTTATCATTTCTTAAATCTAAAAATCTATATTTAAGTCGTAAGTCTTCTCTTACATCCACATTTGAATTAATTTCAAATGGTAAATTTTTAAGTCGTTTACCTAAAATTTCAATATTCTCAATTGAAATTTCAACTAAACCAGTTTTAATTTTTTCGTTAATTGTATCAGGTTCTCTCTTTTTAACAATACCTTCAACACTAACAGAAGATTCAATTGGAATATGTGAGGCAAAGCGGGAATCAGCATTTTGAGCTGAAGTTACAACTTGTGTTATACCATACATATCTCTGATATCTAAAAAAACTAAACCTCCAAAATCTCTAATAGTTTGAACAAAGCCAGCTATCTTGACTTTTTTGCCAACATCCTCCAAACTAATTTCATCACATGTGTGAGTTCTGTAAATACTCATAAAAAACACTCCTTTCATACTAGAAGCTGGAAGTTAAAGGTTGAAGTGTTTATAGATTTTTTTATAATATAAAGCTAAGTGTACAACCTTGAATTTCTAACTTTCAGACTTCAATCAAAATTAGACTTTCTCTAATTTTGCATATGCAGAATAAGACGAATTCTTTGATTAGTAAAATATAATTAAATAAAGTATAGAGCGATTGAAGCTATTAATCCACCCATGAAGGAGAATCATATGGCAAGTTCCATATTTATTTACAATTACAATCAAAAAATCGTCCAACTGCATAAATGCAGGGACGAAATATTTTCCGCGGTGCCACCCTAACTTGAAAGATAAATGTTAAAAAACATTACTTTCCACTTTAATAAAAATTGCTCTGATGTGTTTCATTTATTACATTCTTCTAAAAAGGCTCTCAGCGCATCCACCTTTACTCTCTGTTTAGGAACTTATAATAAACTTTCATCTTCATAGCATAAAAATTAGTTCATATTATATATATCATATACAAATTTGTCAATAGTTATGAATAAAAATGTAAATCAGAATAGAGTTTTTTAAAGAAGTTTTACTTAGGACATCCATTACAAATTTCAAATATTACTATTATCAATAGTAATATTATCAAAAAAACAGTTCTATTGTAATCTTTTAAATAATAATAATAAATGTTATCTAAATATGAAAAAATATGAAATAATTTTGTATACGATTTATTTCATAAAATTATATATATAGGAATATATATTTAATAAGAATAAATTATAGGGGGATTTTTTATGGAATACACAAAAGATATTATTTTAAATGTACAATATGGAAGAAAAATAGGTTTAAAGGAGCGAAAAGTTATAAGAAAAATAA
>CATLFA010000030.1 GCA_949927585.1 uncultured Clostridiaceae bacterium | reverse complement strand
ATTTTTTTATGGAATACACGAAAGATATTATTTTAAATGTACAATATGGAAGGAAAATAGGTTTAAAGGAGCAAAAAATAGTAAAACAAATAATAAATTTATACAAAAATAATAAATTTATAATAAATATTTTAACATTAACAACAATATTAATTGCAATTGACTTATATATGGTATCTAATTTTATAAATATATTAATAAGCTTATAATATTATTATTGAATTTTTAAAATTTCAATTAAAAATTGTAAAATTTAGATAAATATTATATAAAGTAATCCTTTTTATATCTTCAAAAAGTAAGTTTTATATAAATTAAAGTAGAATACTATTATAATTTGTACACAAACAAAAAAGACAAAACAATTTCAAAATGATTTATAGAGGATGATATTAATAAGTATAATAATTTAGAAGAAAGAAAGGAAATTCATATGTTTAATAGATAATAACAGTTAAGAAAAAAGGTTTAAGTTCAAGAAATAGTAAATAACAGGTTAAGTATAAGCTTAGCCTGTTATTTACTATTTTTTGAACAGTATAGACCTCAATAGTAAATATGTAGAAATCAAAACAAAGAACTAATCGAATATATAAGTTGAAATATAGTTAATAATTTGTTATAATTATTAACAGAAAGTAAAAGGAGAGGGATATGATAGTAGCAAGTAATTGGAAAGATTATGAAATAATAGATATGGCAAATGGAGAAAAGCTAGAAAGATGGAAAGATATTATTCTAGTTCGTCCAGATCCACAAATAATATGGAAAAGTAAAAGTTTTCCAAAAAAATGGAATGATATAAATGCTAAATATAAAAGAAGTAGTACAGGAGGAGGTAGCTGGGAATATAAGAAGAAAATGCCAAATAACTGGCAAGTAAATTATAAAAACTTGACTTTCAATATAAAGCCAATGGGATTTAAACATACAGGTTTATTCCCTGAACAAGCTGCAAATTGGGACTGGATGATTGAAAATATTAAAGAATCCAAAAGAGAAATAAAAGTATTAAATTTATTTGCATACACAGGAGGAGCTACGGTAGCTTGCAGTTATGCAGGGGCAGAAGTATGTCATGTAGATAGTTCAAAAGGTATGGTAGCTTGGGCAAAAGAAAATATAGCTTCATCAGGGCTTCAAAATAGACCAGTTAGGTATATAGTAGATGATGTAGTAAAATTTGTAAATAGAGAAATAAGAAGAGGAAACAAATATGATGCAATAATAATGGATCCACCATCATATGGAAGAGGAGCAAATGGAGAAGTCTGGAAATTTGAAGAAAACATATGTGACTTAGTAGAACTTTGTACTAAAATATTATCAGATACCCCATTATTTTTCTTGATAAACTCATATACAACAGGAATATCTAGTACAGTATTAGAGAATATACTAAACTTAAATATAACAAAAAAATATAATGGAAAAGTAACAAGTGGAGAAATAGGACTTCCAATGACAAACTCAAAACTAATTTTACCATGTGGAATATTTGGTCGCTGGGAAAATAGTTAGCTAAATGGAGAAATAAAATGGAAAAGTTAAATATAATGTATGAAGATAATCATATAATAGTTGTAGAAAAGCCAGTAAATATACCATCACAGGGGGATAAAACTGGTGATGTTGATATGCTCACTATTATAAAGAAATATTTAAAAGAAAAATATAATAAGCCAGGAGATGTATATTTAGGTTTAGTTCATAGGCTTGATAGGCCAGTTGGAGGGGTAATGGTATTTGCAAAAACATCTAAGGCAGCATCAAGACTTAGCGAGCAAGTGAGGGTAAAAGATTTTAAAAAGAAATATTTAGTAGTTGTAAATGGAAAAATGGAAAAGCAACAAGGAATGTTAGAAGACTATCTTTTAAAAAATGAAAGGCTTAATATGAGTAAAGTTGTAAAAGAAGGTACTAAAAATTCAAAATTAGCTTCTTTGGACTATGAAACATTAAAATATAACAATGAAATAGATTTATCAGTATTAAAGATAAATTTACATACAGGAAGGCATCACCAAATAAGAGTTCAACTATCTAGTAGAGGCCATAGTATATATGGAGATCAAAAATATGGTGGAAGAGGACATGGAAAACAAATAGCATTATGGGCATATGAACTTAAGTTTTTGCACCCTATTACAAAAGAAAGTATGACATTTGCTGTATTACCTCAAATCAATGGAAGCTGGAAAATTTTGGAAGGAATAAAGCGAATATAATTATGTAATTTTTATAAAAATTCAAAAAACATATATGAAAATATTAATTATATATTTTCATATATGTTTTTTAGATTTTTGTTAATAAAAAATAAATATTACAAAAACAGATATATAATTATAACAGAAAAGCAAAGAGAAATGAGATGAATTCATGATAGATAAATTTTGTGAAATCTTAACTAATAAAATAAGAAAATCAATGCCAGAAATAGATGATGATAGGGCAGAAGTAATATTATATGGGGTACAATTGATAGTAGGAGAAGTACCTAAAATATTTTTGATGTTTGGATTAGGATTTATTTTAGGTTTATGGTGGCAAACACTATTAGCATTTTTCTTAATACTACCATATAAAATATGTGCTGGGGGGTTTCATTTAAAAACACATTTAGGTTGCTTTCTTTGTACAAATATTGTTTATTGTGGAAATGCAATATTAAGTACAGTATATACGTTTCCAATTCAATTAGTAAAAATAATTACTATTATAACTATTTGGGTAATTGGGATAGTATTAGTAAGTATATATGCACCAGCAGATACAGAAAATTTACCAATTTTAACAAAAAAGGAAAGAAAAACGAAGAAAATATTATCATACATTTTTTTAAGTATAAATATGATAGTAGCAATATTTATACCAAACAAAATAATTTCAAATTTACTAATATTTGGAACTGCTATACAAACAATCTCTATAACAAGAATAGCATATATTTTAACTAAAAATAGATATGGATATGAAGAGTATCTAAGAGCACAAAAAATTAGCTCAATGTAACAAAATTAAAGTATTAGCCGGCAATACTTTGATATATATTAAACTAAGGAGGAAAATATTATGTTAAAATTATTAGCAAAAATAGCAGAAAAATATGCTAAATCTACAAATACAGCATGTTGGATATTTGGAGCATGGCATCAACCAAAAATGCCAGCATCTTTAATAAAAAAAGATTAATTAATGAGAGAAACTAAATAAAACAAGATAGAATAAAAACTATCTTGTTTTATTACTTTAGTAATATATTTCAAATTGTTGAGAAAAGAAATCATCTGTTTTAGTAGTATATAAGTTTAAATTATTATGTTTTTTCATAATTTGTCTTATTTCCCATAAACCAAGTCCAGTATTACCCTCTTTTGTAGAATAGCCTTTTTCATATATTCTTTCTGTATCGATATTCTTATCTTTATATGTATTTTCAACAATTACAAGTTGCATATGTCTATTTTTATCTTTTCTAAAAGTAACATTAATAACTTTTTCTTCACATTCTTTAGAAGCTTCAATAGCATTATTCATAAGTATACCAATTATTCTTGTAAGCTCATAGGAGTTTATACTTAATTCGTTTAAATCCATAAATACCTCTAAATTTATTTTTATACCAAGTTCATCAGCCATATGATATTTATTTGCTAAAACATTGTAAATAGCAGGGTTATTAACAACACTTGGGCTTAAAGCTGTTAAATTATTTACTTGCTGACAATCTTCAATCAACTTTGAATAATATTGTTTTAAACCTTCCATATCATTTTTATCTACATATCCTCCAATACCTTGAACAATATTCCAAAAGTCATGTTTAAAACCTCTAATATTATCATGAAGTATTTGTAATGTTTTATTATATAATTGAGCTTCTTCTAAATTTGTAGTAGTATCTTCTAATCTGGATACTGTGAAAATTGTATACAGATTAATACTAAAATATACTAATAATCCCAATATATCTAATACTGTAATAAAGAATGGTAAATATGATACATAGAATGTTATTAAATAAACTTGCAAACCTATTAATATAATACCAAATGTAGTACTAAAAATTAGTAAATATTGTTTCTTTTTATTAGAAATTTGTAACTTTTCAAGATTTATTTTAAAAAATAATAATAACAAATAAATAATAAATAGAGAAATATATACAATGAAAGAACCAATTAACCTATGTAATGGAATATTAGCGCCAATTATATAGTCAATATGAAAAATATAATAGTATATTTTTGTAAAAATAGATTCTATTAATGCAGTAATAATTATAGGAAACAGTAAAGATATTATAGCCTTAAATATATTTGTTTTAAAAATAAGTAAAATACAAGTTAAAACAATAAACAAATTTATATAAGAGTTAAATGGATTAGGTATAATAAATTTACTCATAATACTTAAAGTAGCTACAATAATAACATATATAAGTTTTTGCTTTTTATTTGCTTCTATATTTAATAGTGTAGTAAAAAGAAGCATATACAAAAATCCTTCTAAATATGCAGAAGGCACTCCTATAATATTAGTTAATACTTCATTTTCTGTTGTTAAAGTTGTCCAAATTGTTTGAAAAATTTCCATTTTTTAAAACCTCCATTAGTTCATTTTTATATTTTGGTCCAATGTTACATTGCATAGTATTTTTATCGTTAAAAAGAATTGTAGTATTATTAATATCACTAATTTTATTAATATTAGCGATATATGATTTATGACATCTCACAAAGTTTCTAGGTAATTCGTTAGAAATTTTACTAAAAGAATTATAAGTTTCATAGACTCTTGTATCTGTGTAAAAGACTAATTTCATACCCTCTTTTTTTATAAAGTTAATACTATCTTGATTAATTATTGTATTTTTACTATCAATACGTATAAAAGATGTAGTATTACCTTCACTATTAATATCCTCCATAAGTCTAAGTATTGTTTCTTCTACACGTTCTTTTGAAATTGGCTTAGGAATAAAATCAAAAGTTTTACACTTGTAGGCAATTAAAATATATTCTAAATGAGCACTTGTAAAAATTATATAAACATCTTTATTAAATTTTCTTATTATATAAGCTAAATCAATACCAGAAGTGTTTGATTTTAAATCAATGTCTAAAAATAAAACGTCTACAATATTTGATTTAATATAATTTAAAATATCTTCTGGTGTATTAGCAGTATACTTTATTTCTGCATCAATATTATTTTCTAAAAAAATAGAATCCAAAATTCGAGATAATCTATCTATAATAGATTGATTATCATCACATAAAACAAAACTTAACATATCTTTATCCTCCGTGTGAATTGGAAAATATATCATGAATAAATAGCAGCATAAATCACCATTTTCCAATTACTTCCAATAATAAACTAAAAACAATATAATGTCAATAGAAAAATAGGTTAAAAACAAGTAAAAATGTCGAAAGGTGCAGAAAATTACAAATAAAAGGAAAAATGTATATACTATAATAAATAAAAATTAACTCATATGTTAAACAATATATATAGTAATATTACAGCTATTAGAATCATAAAATTAAAAAACGGGAGGAATATAAAATATGAAGAAATATTATTATATATTTAGCATATGTATAATACTGCTATTTACAGTAAGTATAGTAAGTTTAAAAGATAATAAAAGTTCAATAAAAACAAGTGGGGCAATTACTGAGTTAAGCCTAAAAAAAGTAGAATGGGGAATAAAGAGAAATAATAACCATGAGCAACCAGATTTAGGGACTAAAAATAAAAAAATAATAGACGAAGCAAAAGGGATAGCTATGGGAAATAAAGAATCGAAAAAAGTTTATTTAACTTTTGACGAAGGATATGAAGCTGGATATACAGAAAAAATTTTAGAAGTACTAAAACAAAATGAAGTAAAAGCATGTTTTTTCATAACAGCACACTATG
The DNA here is from genome assembly GCA_949927585.1 of uncultured Clostridiaceae bacterium. Taxonomy (GTDB): domain Bacteria; phylum Bacillota; class Clostridia; order TANB77; family CAG-508; genus UMGS1663. The sequence continues at coordinate 13,067 of CATLFA010000030.1, read as the reverse complement.
TAAATACAAGTTCTGATTTAGTACAAAAAATGATAGATAATGGCCATATTATAGGAAATCATACAGTAAATCATAAAAGTATGCCAAGCTTAAATAATGAACAAATAAAAGAAGAAGTAATGAACTTACATACAACTATATGTAATAAGTTTAATTATGAAATGAAATATATAAGACCACCAAAAGGAGAATATAGTGAGTCAACAATAAATTACTGTAATACACTTGGATATACAACAGTAATGTGGTCATTTGCATATGACGATTGGGATGAGAATAAACAAGGAAGAGAAGAATATGCAAAAAAGAAAATATTAGAAAATATCCATAATGGAGCAGTAATATTATTACATGGAAATTCGAAAGACAATACTAATGTATTAGATTATTGTATAAAAGAAATAAGAAACATGGGATATGAGTTTGAAACATTAGATAATTTCGAACGATAAATATAATCCACCATTATTATAGATTAAAAATACTAGGAATAAGCATTTAAAGGATATAAATAGAAATAAGGTGATAAAATGAGAAGAAGAAAAAAAGAAAGAATTCAAAATAAACTTGAAAGAATACTTGAAATTCCAAAAGAACTATCATCAACAGAACCAAAGATTACAATTATGAATTTTAATGAAATGTTAATTGAAAACTATAAAGGAATTTTAGAATATCAAGAATTTTTCATAAGAATAAGTACATATTCTGGAATCATTAATATAAACGGATTCAACTTAAACTTAACAGAAATGACATCCGATGATGTAATGATTATTGGTAAAATAGAAACAATAGATTTCGAACCAACACAAGATAACTAATATTTTATGCCAAAAGGGATGGCCCTTTTGGCAATGTTAAGAGGAGGGATAAAGTTGTACATAAAAATATTTTTAAACTATATATTAGGTTATTTAAATATTGAGATAGAAGGGTATTTTGTTGAAAAGTTTATAAATACTTGTATGGCGAAGAATATATTTTTATGGAATATAAAAAGGACAAAGTCGACTCTAGTGTATTGCAATATAGGCATTAATAACTTTAGGAAAGTAAGAAAAATAGCTAAAAATTCTAAATGCAAAGTAAAAATAAAAAATAAAAAAGGTTTACCTTTTATATTTAATAAGTATAAGAAAAGAAAGATTTTCTTAATACTTTTATTCATATTAACAGTTTCTATAATATCTTTATCAAATTTTGTATGGAATATAGAATTAGTGGGAAATGTAAATATTCCAAAAGAAGAAATTATAAAAAGTTTAGAAGAAGATGGACTAAGTATAGGAAAACTAAAGGGCAAAATTAATACAAAAGAGATTGTAAGTAAAATAAGATTAGAAAGAAATGATCTTGCATGGATTGGAATAGAACTAAAGGGAACAAATGCCATTGTAAAAATAGTGGAAGCAGATCAAAAACCAGATATTATAAATGAAGAAGAATATTGTAATATTATTGCAACAAGACCACGGAATTATAGTAAAAGTCAATGCTGCAAATGGGACTCCCTTAGTAAAAGAAGGTGATACTGTAAAAGAAGGAAACATATTAGTAGGAGGTTGGCTTGAAGGTAAGTATACAGGAATAAGATATGTTCATGCAAATGGAGAAGTTAAGGCTAAAGTATGGTATAGCCAGAAAGAAAAAATAGATTTAAAACAAATAGAAAATGAGCAAACAGGAATTAAAGAAAATAAATATTCCGTAAAGATAAATAATTTTCAAATAAATTTTTATAAAACTCTTTCAAAATTTAAAAAGTATGATACAATAGAGGAAAATAAAAAAATAAAACTATTTTCTGATTTCTATTTACCAATAGAATTGTTAAAGAGAACAAACTATGAATGTATAGAGAAAAGTTTAGAATATAGCAAAGAAGAGGCAAAAGAAATAGGAATAAAAAAGGCCCAAGAATCTTTAGAAAAACAAGTGGCAAACAAGGAGAATATTGTAAATACTTATATAAACTATAATGAACAAGAAGAATTTGTAGAAGTAGAAGTAATATATGAAGTATTAGAGGAAATTGGGACAAAAGAAAAAATAGTGTTTTGAAAGGACTGATATCATGGAAGAGAGAAGCCTAAGAGTCTATGCGGATAAAACATTTTTTACAAGGTTAACAAATACTTTAACAAAAATCGTGATTCCAACAAAAATTGGAATAAATGGTATGATTATTACTATGAAAAGAAACAACATACTAAAAAGTTATGAATTATTTGAAGGAGTAGATAAAGAAGACGTAAACCAAAAAGAAACTTTAGAAAAGAAATATGAAGAAGCATATAGTTTATATTTGGAATGCATAGATAAACATATAATGGATTCTATATATAAGAAAGTAAAAAATAATATTGCGTCAGAGTTTGAAAAAGATGCTTTATCAAAATATTATAATGTAATAAAAATAAAGGATACTGAGTACTTAGAATATAAATATAGAAAACAAAAATATTTGTTAGAGTTAGATTATCAAACAATATTAGAATGTAATAAACTTAAACTAATAGAAAAATATAAAAAGTTTTATATTTCAAAAATGGATAGTTTATATAAAGGTTTATTGAAACATTTTTCTATAAAACTTGCAGATAGTATATCTTTCCAAAATAAAGATATTATATATGAAAAAATATTTACATTACTAGAAGAATATATTATAGATATACTACCAATAAAACTAGAAGTTAGTGGAAATGAAAACTATAAAGAAATAATTGAAGAATATAGTAAATATGAAAACTATACTGTTGGCAAACTAGATCAAAATGAAAGAATTGAAAAAAGAATGATTTTAATAGCACTAAGCAGAAAATTATTTACACATAGTTTGCCTTTAGTAGTAGCAGAACAATGCTATATAAAATTGCTGAAAGATGTAAGAACTTTAATAGTAGATACAAAAATAGCTAAGAAAAGAGAAAGAGCATATTCATTATTAATAAAATTAATAGAAGAATATAATATAAAATTACTTTCTGGCAAAGTATATTGGGACAAGCCAGAAAAAAGAGATGAATATAAAAAATTCTGGGGCAAGTATAAAGTGTTAGACAAAAATAAGAACAAAGATGAAAAGTTAAAGCAAAAGGAAATTCTATTTATAAAAAGTGATTTAAAAGAAGTATATACTAATGAAATAAGATATCATAAAATAATAGAGTTTTATAAAAATAAATTAGTTTCTTTAGGAGCAATGAAACAACTAAAAAATAGGTATTCATCAGAAGGAATCTACACAGGAAGGAATGTTTTATGCAAGAATTAGTAGAAATTAATTGGAAAGATATAGAACAAAATAAAGAATATGAATTCAAAATAATACAAGTATTAGATAAATGCTTTGAAGAAGAAAAACTAAAAAATTTGAACTTATACATTAGTGTAACATTAACTGTTCCAGCTACGATAAAGAATTTAAATAATGAATATAGGGGAATAGATAAGGAAACAGACGTACTTTCTTTTCCAATGTTTGAAAAAAATGAAATAGATGAAATAGTGAAAAACAGAAAAAAGCAAATCATAAAAGAAACTATTGGAGATATTGTAATTTCAGTTAAAAAAGTTGAAGAACAAGCTAAAGAATATGGACATAGTTTTGAAAGAGAGCTATCTTATATGTTAGTTCATGGTTTTTACCACTTAATGGGGTATGATCATATAGAAAAAAAAGACAAAGAATTAATGAGACCAAAAGAAGAAAAAATATTAAATGAGTTAAAAATATTAAGATGTAATTAGCAAATAATTCCTAATAAAATTATATAAAAAAGGAATCAAAAAATGGAAGATGAAAGATTAAAAAATAAAAATTTTATAGATGCAGTAAAAAAAGCTCTTAATGGAATATGGTATGGAATAAAAACTCAAAGAAATTTGAAAATTCAAATTGTAGTGACGATATTGGTAGTAATAGTAGGGATCTTATTAAAATTAACTACGTTAGAATTTATATTTATAGTTTTTGCATTTATGATTGTAATAATTACTGAAATTATAAATACAGCAATAGAAACAGTTGTAAATTTATATACAGATAAATATCATGAACTTGCAAAAATAGCAAAAGATGTAGCAGCAGGAGCTGTTATGCTAGCAGCTATAAATTCAATAATAGTTGCAATATTACTCTTAATAAGTAAATTTACAGCTAAATAACACTTAAATTTAAGAATAATTGCATACATAGAAGTTATTTATTATTAATTTAGAAAGGGTTGAAAAATATGAAATCAATAGGTGGAAAAATATTAGTAGCAATATTAGTAATAGTAGTAGTAATAGCAGCAGTTTTATTAGCAATGAAGCTTGTAAAAGATAAAAACATAGTAGAAACAGTAATAGGAAAAAATAATGATGATGGAAAAACAGTAGTAGAAATTAAAGAGCCACAAACTTTTAAAGGTACAGATAGACCAATAGCAGTAATGATAGATAACCACAAAGACGCAATGCCACAAGCAAATATAAGTAAAGCATATGCAGTATATGAAATAATAGTAGAAGGTGGAGAAACAAGGCTGATGGCTTTATATAAGGGCCAAGACTTAGAAAAAGTTGGACCAATAAGAAGCTCAAGACATTATTTTTTAGATTATGCATTAGAAAATGACGCAATATATGTACACTTTGGATTTAGTCCACAAGCAAAAAATGATATAGCAAAACTTGGTGTAAATAATATAAATGGAATATATGAAAGTGAAAAAGATTTCTGGAGAGTAAAAGATAAATATGCACCACATAATGCAGTAACAAATACAAAGAAAATATTAGAAATAGCAAATAGAAAAGATTATAGAGTAACTTCAGATAAAGAAAGTGTACTAAATTATGTTGGGGATGAAATTAATTTAGATAGTAAGATAATTGCAAATACAGTTACAATACCATACTCAACAAGTAATACGGTAAAATATGAATATGATGAAGAATCAAAAACATATGTAAGATATTCAAGAGGAAAGAAACAAGTAGACTGGGATACAAATAAAACTGTAACTACAAAAAATATAATAATAACTTTCTGCAAAAATACTAGATTAAATGATGGAGAAAATAAAGATAGGCAAACAATAGATAATATAAAAACTCTAGATGGATATTATATAACAAATGGAAAAGCAATAAAAATAAAATGTGAAAAAACATCAAGAGCAGGTCAAACCATATATAAAGACTTAGAAGGAAAAGAAATAGAAGTAAATGATGGTAATACTTTCTTCCAAATATGCCCAATAGATTCAAAAGTAGAATTTGAGCCAGGAGAAGCAGTAGCAGAAAATACTACAACAAATGTAATACAATAATATATACAAAGAAAAAAGGAATTTAAAATAGTTCCTTTTTTCTTTGGAATATGCTATAATATAAAAAATTAAAAACATTACTAATTTCTACAAAATTAGCTATTTATATATAGTATAATAATTCAGGAGGATATAATGAAAGAAAGTTTTAAATCAGGATTTGTTTCAATTATAGGGAGAACAAATGTAGGAAAGTCAACAATAATAAATGCACTAGTTGGAGAGAAGGTAGCAGCAGTTGCAAACAAAACACAAACAACAAGAACAGCTATAAGAGGAGTAGTAAATAGAGAAAATTCACAAATAATAATAATAGATACACCAGGAATTCATAAGCCAAAATCTAAATTAAGTGAAACAATGATAGATACAGCTTTTAATTTTATAGGAGATGTAGATGTTATTTTATTTGTTATAGATGGAACTTCAAACGAAATAGGTAGAGGAGACTCTAAAATATTAGAAAAGATAAAAACACAAAACAAGAAAACGATATTAGTTATAAATAAGATAGATATGGTTCAAAATAAACAAGATTTACTTAAGCTTATAGATAAATATCAAAAAGAATATAACTTTGTAGCTGTAATACCAGTATCTGCTACAAAAAAGGAAAATATAGAAATAATAATAAAAGAAATAGAAAAGAACTTAAAAGAAGGTCCAGCATATTATGATATAGAAGAGTATACAGATCAAACTTCAAGACAACTTGTAGAAGAAATAATTAGAGAAAAAGCTCTGAAGTTTTTAGATGATGAGGTTCCACATGGTTTATATATAGAAACCGAAAAAATGAAATTTAGAAAAACGAAAGAAAAAGAAGAAATATATGATGTAGAAGCAATAATATATTGTTTGAGGAACTCTCATAAAGGAATAATAATAGGTAAAAATGGAAATATGCTAAAAAAGATAGGAACATATGCAAGAAAAGACTTAGAAAATATGTTAGGAACAAAAGTAAACTTAAAAATTTGGGTAAAAGTAAAAGAAGACTGGCTTAATAATGATTCCATTGTTAAAAAATTTAAGTTAAACTAAAAATAAAAATATAAAAATAATGATAAAATTGAATAAAAAATATAAAAAAGCAAAAGATAAAGATAAGCTAAAAAATATTTTAGCTAAGATAAGGAGATGATTTCTTGTGATAAAACAAATGGCATGGAATACCTTTAAGAATACAGGAAGTATAGACTCATATTTAGAATTAACAAAAGTAAAAGATATAGAAGAAGATATACAAAAAAAACAGTTAATAGATGAAGTGCTAAAAACAGAAATTAAAATAAGAGAAGATTTACAATAAAAGGTGAAAAATGGGAATAGTAAAAACAAAAGGAATAATAATTGCAGAAAATAATATGGGTGATTTTGATAAAATGGTAACAATATTAACTCCAAATGGAAAAATTGCATGCTCTGCCAAAGGGGCAAGAAGGCCAAAAAGCCAACTAATGGCAGGCACACAGTTTTTATGTTTTGGGGAATATATGATGTTTAAAGGAACAAATACATATACATTAAACTCATGTGAAACAATAGAATTATTCTATAACTTAAGAATTGATTTAGATAAACTAAATGTTGTAGCACACATAACTAAAATAATACAGGATGTAACTGATGAGAACCAAAATACATATAAAATATTACAACTATACTTAAATACATTATATGTAATTGCTAATACAGATATGGACTTTAAATTCATAGTGTCTATATTTAAAATGAGGCTAATGTGTTTATTAGGTTTTAAACCAATACTAGATAAATGTTGCAAATGTGAAACAAAACAAATAAATTATTTTAGTTTTAAAGATAATGGACTAAAATGTAATAATTGTAGTAAGCAAGACACAGGAACAATTGCAATATCAGAATCAACCAAAAATGCATTAAAATATATATGTGTAGCACCTGCAAAAAAGTTATATTCATTTAATATATCAGATGAAAATAAAAAGCAATTAGAGATAATAGCTAAATTGTATACAAATGATAAACTAGAAAAAGAGTATAAAATATAATATTAATAATGACGGAGCATTTTGATTAAAATGCTCCGTCATTATTGACAAAACTTTCCTTGTTTCGTATAAATTTTCCACAAATAGCAAACAATATGTGCATAAACGTTTGCTAAAGAGAGGAAAATTTGTATGAAAAATTATAGAAATTTGGATATAAAAGGAACAGTATTAGATAAAGGACAACTTGAGAATTATTTAGAAAAAATGGCATCAGACCATGTATTACAAAACAAAAGTGATAAAGACACATATCCAATACCAAAGCTAAAAGAAAATTTTGAAATTATAGAAGAAGTATATAATCTTCTTAATGAACATATAAAATTAGGGCTTCCTATTCACCCAGCTGGAGAATGGTTACTTGATAACTTTTATATGATAGAAGAAACATACAAAATGGTAATTAAAGAATTAACATTAAATAAATATACAAAATTTTTGGGAATATCAAATGGAATAAATAAAGGTTTTGCAAGAATATATGTGCTAGCATTTGAAATTGTAGCATATACAGATAGTAGAATAGATACAAAAACACTGGAAAACTTACTTAATAGCTATCAAAAAAAGAAAACACTTAGCATGGATGAAATATGGCATATTGGAATATTCATTCAAATAGCCTTAATTCAAAATATAAAATATATTTGTGAAAAAATATATTATAGTCAAATGCAAAAATATAGAGTAGAAAATATATTAGAAAGATTAGTCGAAAATAAAGAAGATTTAAAATATAGGAATTTAGCACAGTATAAACAAAGAGTAAGAGGGTATGGCGAAATGAAATACCCTTTTATAGAGTATATGTCATATAGGCTAAAAAAATATGGAAAATCAGCCTACCAATATATAAATGTATTAGAAGAGCAAGTAAATAAAATGGGTACTACAATAGATGAAGTTATAAGAAAAGAACATTTTGATATGGCACTAAAAAAAGTAAGTATGGCAAATTCAATAACAAGTATAAAAGAACTTTTGAGAATGGACTTTATGGAGATTTTTCAAAACATTAATGGTGTAGAAGAAATACTAAAAAAAGATCCAGCAAAAGTATATTCAAATATGGATTATAAAACAAAAGAATATTACAGAAATAAAATTAAGCAGTTATCATCAAAAACAAAAATATCAGAAATTTATATTGCAAAGAAATGTTTAGAATTGTGTAATAGAGAAGAGTTAACTGAAAAACAAACACATGTTGGATACTATTTAATAGATAATGGAGAAGATGAATTATTAAATTCTATTATTGGAGGCAATAGAAAAAGAATTGATAAAATACAAAAGGCTAAATTATATGTAGCAGTAATATGGTTTTTTAGTATAATTATAGATTTATTACTTACTCTTACAATTTTACAAAAAGTAAATATATCCTTTTCAATATTATTCTTTATTATAGGCTTAATTCCAATACAAGAAATAGTAACACAAATATTACAATATATACTTGGAAAAATAGTAAAACCAAAACTAATACCAAAACTTGATTTTGAAGTAAAAGGAGTTCCAGAAAATAGTGCAACATATGTAGCTATACCGACTATTTTAAAAAGTAAAGAAAAAGTTTACGAATTATTAAATAAATTAGAAATATATTATTTAGCAAATAAAAGTGAGAATATTTATTTTGCATTGCTAGGAGATTGTTCATCAGGTGCAAATAAAGAAGAAAAATTTGATTTAGATATAGAACAAGAAGGAAAAAAGTTAGTAGAAAAATTAAATAAAAAATATAATGTAGAGGAAGGAAATATACCTAAATTTACATTTATATATAGAAGAAGATTTTGGAATGGAAAAGAAGAATGCTATTTAGGGTGGGAAAGAAAAAGAGGACTACTATGTCAGTTTAATGAATATTTACTAGGAAATGAAGAAAGTAAATTTAGAGTAAATACTTTAGAAGATTGGAAAAAGCAAAATAATATAAAAGAACTTCCTATAAAAATAAAATATATAATTACATTAGATAGTGATACAGAACTCACCTTAAATACAGGGCTAGAACTAATAAGTGCAATGGCACATATTTTAAATAAACCTAAACTTTCTAAAAATGAAGATGTAGTAATAGAAGGGCACGGAATTATACAACCAAGAGTAGGAGTTAATATTACAGCAAGTAGAGAAAATTTATTTACTAAAATATTTGCAGGAAGTGGAGGAGTAGATGCATATACAAATGCAATTTCAGATACCTATTACGATAATTTTGGAGAGGGAATTTTTACAGGTAAAGGAATATATGATTTAGAAATATTTTCAAAAGTATTAAAAAATGAGATACCAGAAAATACAGTATTAAGCCATGATTTGTTAGAGGGAAGTTATTTGAGATGTGGGCTAGCAACAGACACAATGCTTATGGATGGATATCCAACATCATATAGTAGTTTTAAAGCAAGAATGCATAGGTGGATTAGAGGAGACTTCCAAATATATTCATGGATTAAAAACAACATTATAAATAAAAAAGAATTAAGAAAGAAAAACCCATTAAATTTTCTTTCAAAATACAAAATATTTGATAACTTAATAAGAGCAATACTACCAATTACTTCAATGATATTAATAATAATGTCTCTTATCAAATTGCCATATAGATACCTAACTTTAAGTACTGCTATTATAGCAACTTTAATGCCCATGATAATAGATATAATAAATAAAGTCATATTCAGGAAAGAAGGAAATAAGTATCAAAAAACCTTTGAACCAAGGGTAAATTCTTTTTATGCAAGTATATTAAGAGGGATAATTTGTATTTTAATATTACCAGATAAGGCATATAATTCTTTAGATGCAATGATAAGGAGTATATATAGAATTAAAGTAAGTAAAAAACACTTACTAGAATGGACAACTTCAGAGGAGGCAGAAAAAAAATCAAAAAATACAATAAGTTCTTATTATACAAATATGTTTCCTAACATAGTAATAGGAATAATAAGTATAATTGTAAGTTTTTGGCTAAAAGATTTTATAATATTAATACTTGGAATTTTATGGATTTTAGCACCAATATTTATGTGGTATATAAGTAGAAAAGTAAAAAATAAAGTAAAACTAAAAGAAATTTCTAATACAGATAAACAATATTTATTAGATATAGGAAAGAGAACTTGGGAGTTCTTTAAAGATAGTATTAACAAAGAGAACAATTATCTACCACCAGATAACTATCAAGAAGGAAGAAATCCAATTATAGTTCCTAGAACATCATCTACTAATGTAGGTCTAGGGCTTTTAGCAGTAATTGCAAGTTATGATTTAGGATATGAGAATTTAAAAGATACAATAAAATTACTAAGTAAAATGCTTCAAACAATAGAAAAATTATCTAAATGGAATGGACATTTATATAATTGGTATAATACAAAAACTTTAGAACCACTATTCCCGAGGTATATTTCAACAGTAGATAGTGGGAACTTCATAGGATATATATATGTAGTAAGACAGTTCTTTATAGAAGCAAAAAATAAGATAATAGAAGATAAACAAATTCAAGAAGAAGAAAAAAGAGAAATGCTATTATTAATACCAAATTGGGTAGATGAACAAATAGAAAATATACCAATAGCAAAAGCTGATTTTAGTACTTTATATGATAAGGAAAAAAGACTATTTTCAATTGGTTTTAATGTAGAAGAAAATAAGTTGACAGATTCATATTATGATTTATTAGCATCTGAAGCAAGAACAGCAAGCTTTGTAGCAATAGCAAAAAAAGATATACCAGCAAAGCATTGGTATAATTTAAATAGAACATTAACAATATTAAATGGATATAAAGGATTACTTTCATGGTCAGGAACAGCATTTGAATATTTAATGCCAAATATAAATATGAAAAAATATAAAGGTAGTTTAATAGATGAATCTACCAAATTTATGGTAAACAATCAAAAAGAATATGCAAAAAAACTTGGAATACCTTGGGGATTCTCTGAAACAGCATTTAACTTAAAAGATTTGAATGGAAATTACCAATATAAAGCAATTGGAATTCCATGGTTAGGATTAAAAAGAGGATTAGAAGATGATATAGTAGTTGCAAGTTATGCTTCAGTCCTAGCACTTCCAGAAGAGCCAAAAGAAGTAATAGAAAATTTAAAAGAGTTAGAAAAATATGAAATGTTATCTAAATATGGATTTTACGAATCCTTAGACTTTACTCCAATAAGGCTAAAAAAAGGTAGAAAGTATGAACCAGTAAAAACTTATATGGCACATCATCAAGCATTAATTTTACTATCAATAGACAATTTGTTTAAAGAAAATATATTACAAAGAAGGTTTCATTCAAATCCAGAACTTGAAGCACTCGACATTTTACTTCAGGAAAGAATGCCAGAGAATATGATAATAACAAAAGAAGAGAAGAAGAGCCCGCAAAAAATAAAATATATAGATTATGAAAGCTATGCACAAAGAGTATATAATAAAATAGATGAAAGATTAAATAATATAAATGCAATTGCAAATGATAAATATTTAATAGTCACAGATCAAAAAGGCAATGGATATAGTAAATACAAGGATATATTAATAAATAGATATAAACCATTATCAGATGAAGTACAGGGAATAAACTTTTATGTTAAAAATATAAAAAACAAAAGGATTTGGACTTCAAATTATATGAATTATTTATATAGAGCAGATAAATACGAAATATGTATGTCAGAAGATATGACAAAAATAAGTAGAATAGATGGACAAATAGAAACAGTATCAAAGGTCACAATAGCACAAGAAGAAGCGGTAGAAATACGAAATACAACATTAAAGAACCATGGGATAGAGGAAGAAATATTAGAAGTTACAGCATTTTTAGAGCCAGTACTTTCAAACCCTATGCAAGATTATGCACATCCTGCATTCAACAATTTATTTTTAACGTTTGAATATTTAGAAGATGGCATAATATTAGCTAAAAGAAGAAAAAGAGCAAAGACAGATAAAGAATATTATATGGCAGTTTCATTATATACAAAATCTGAAACAGTAGGAGAATTAGAATATGAAATAGACAAAGAAAAGTTTTTAGGAAGAGGAAATTTAGGTTTACCTATAATGGTACAAAATTCAAAGCCATTTTCGAAAAGCACAAACTTAGTAACAGACCCAATTATAGCGATGAAACATACAATTAAGTTAAAACCACAAGAAAGTAGTACTTTAAGTTTTATAATTGCAGTATCAGAAGAAAAAGAAGAAGCAATTAGAATGGTAAAAAATTATTCAAATGAAGAAAAAATAAATAAATGTTTTGAATTATCACGTGCAAGAGTAGAAGCTGAAGCAAGATATTTGGGAATAAATCATAAAGATATAGAAACATATCAAAAGATGCTTGGATATATAATAAAACAAAATCCATTCAAACAAAATTATTTAAAAAAATTGCCTAATAAAAATTATCAGCAAAGCGAACTATGGAAATATGGAATATCTGGAGATTTACCAATTATATTAGTCAAAGTCACAAATACAAATGATATAGACGTATTAAATGAAATATTAAGTGCTTATGAATTCTATAGAACAAAAAATATAATGGTAGATATAGTAATTGTAGATGAAGAAGAAAACACATATGAAAAATATGTAAAAGAAGAAATTATAAATAGTATACTAAATAAAAATTTATCTTATATGCAAAACATAAATGGAGGAATTTTTATAATAG
>CATLFA010000029.1 GCA_949927585.1 uncultured Clostridiaceae bacterium | reverse complement strand
ATTAACAATTAATAAACTTCACAAAACACGAACAAAATATTACAAAATTCGACAAGTATATTACATAAATAAAAAAGAACAATACTATTTTATCCAAAAAAATAATTTTATATGTAATTAAAGATTATAAAATTTATTAAAATATTTAGGAGTGTTCGCTAGACAATAAATTAAAAATAGTATAGACTATGGAATATATAGAATGAGAATAAACAGATGTGGTTTTCCTCCTACAAAGGGGGTGAGGCATATAGTAGAAAATTAATTACTAACTATAATATACATATTATTTTATGAATTTCTAGAAATAACTACTATTATTGCCTTTGCCTTGATTATAGTATTAGATGTAACTCTTAGCAAAAGCAAATAACCAACAAAAAGACACATCTATAACCTACCAAAGTACGATGTGTCAAAACATTATATAAAGGTAAACCACGTTTATGGTTTATTATTTTCTATATTTATTATAAGAAAAAATCAGCAAAAGATCAATAGAAATGAGGAAATAAAAAATGCAAGAATTAATAGAAGGATTAAATAATAAACAAAAAGAGGCAGTACTTAAAACAGAAGGGCCATGCTTAGTAATAGCAGGTGCAGGAAGTGGAAAAACAAAAGTATTAACACATAAAATAGCATATTTAATGTCTGAAAAAAAGGTACTTCCATGGAATATATTAGCAATAACATTTACAAATAAAGCAGCAAATGAAATGAAACAAAGAATAGAGGCTCTAGTAGGAGATGCGGTAAAAGATATGTGGATAGGAACTTTCCATTCTATATGTGTACGTATACTAAGGAAATTCATAGACAGAATTGGTTTTGATTCTTCATTTATAATTTTTGATACACAAGACCAAAAGACATTAATAAAGGAATGCTTAAAATCATTAAATATTGATGATAAACTATATACAGACAGAAGTGTTTTAGCAGAAATTAGTAATGGTAAAAACGAAATGCTAGAGCCTTCAAGTTATAAAATTAAATATCAAGGAGATTTTAGAAGAGAGAAAATAGGAGAAATATACGAATTATATCAAAGGAGATTAAAAGAAAATAATGCAATAGATTTTGATGATATAATAAACTATACTATAAAAATATTAACAGAGAACCCAGATGTATTAGAATATTATTCTCAAAAATTCAAATATATTTTAGTAGATGAATATCAAGATACAAATAAAGCACAATTTACATTAGTTAGCATTTTAGCTTCCTACTATGGAAATATTACAGTAGTAGGAGATAATGATCAAGGAATATATAGTTTTAGAGGAGCAGATATTACAAATATTTTAAATTTTGAAAAGGACTTTCCAGGAACAACAATAATAAAATTAGAGCAAAACTATCGCTGTACAGGTAATATTTTAAAAGCAGCAAATTCAGTTATAAAACATAATGAAAATAAATATGATAAAAAATTATGGACTGAAAATGAAGAAGGAAATATGCCCAATATATATCAAGGAGATGACGAATATGATGAAGCAAGATATATAGTAGATAGAATTAATCACTTAAAAACAGAAGAGTATTATAAACATTCAGATTTTTCAATTTTATATAGAATGAACTCTCAATCAAGAGCAATAGAGGATATTTTAAATAGAGAGCAAATTCCATACAAAGTAATAGGTGGGCTAAAATTCTATGAAAGAAAAGAAATAAAAGATGCTCTTAGCTATTTAAGGTTAATAGCAAATACATCAGATAATATATCATTAAGGAGAGTGATAAATGAGCCGAAACGTGGAATAGGGAAGACAAGTTTAGATAATATTGCACAGTTATCAGAGCAAACTGGAAATTCAATGTATGAAATAATAAAAAATGCAGACCAATATGGCTTAAATAGAGTATTTGCAAATTCAAGAGAATTTGTAAACTTAATAGAAGAATTATCTTCAAAAAAAGAAGAATTAACAATATCAGAACTATTAACACAAGTACTTAAAAAGTCAGGATATACAAAAGCATTAGAACTTGAAAATACAATAGAAGCGGAAAGTAGAATTCAGAACTTAGAAGAACTTATGACAGTTGCAATAGAATTTGAAGAACAAGAAGCAGAAAATTCTTTAAATAATTTCTTAGAAGGAATAACACTATCTAGTGATATAGATAATTTAGAAGAAACAGATGATATGGTAACATTAATGACACTACATAGTGCTAAAGGGTTAGAGTTCCCAGTTGTATTTTTAGTAGGAATGGAAGAAGGGATATTTCCAGGTTACAAATCAATAGGAGAGCAAAAAGAACTAGAAGAAGAAAGACGTTTATTTTATGTTGGAATTACAAGGGCAAAGGAATATTTGCATTTAACATGTGCAAAGCACAGGACTATATTTGGTTCAACAAGTTATAACTCAATTTCAAGATTTATAGGAGAAATACCAGAGGAACTGTTAGAAGGATATGAGGAAATAAATAAAAATAATGAACAAAGTTTTGAAGATTCAAATTATGGATGGAGCTATGGAACAAATTACGCAGGTAAAGTAAAAACATATAAATTTGAAGAATCCATAGAAAAAGATGTTGCAAAAAGTAAATTATCAACAGGTAATTCAAAAAATGTGGATAGTACTTCAGGTTATGCATTTAGAACAGCAGAAAGTTTCTTAAATTCATTAAATAAACCAAAAGAGAACATAGATATAGGAAAATACAAAGCAGGTCAAAGAGTTTACCACAAAAAATTTGGAGAAGGTACAATAAACTATGTAGAACAAGAAGGAGAAGACCTAAAAGTAGATATAACATTTGACAAAGCAGGTCATAAACGTTTAATGGCAAAATTTGCAGGACTGGAAATACTATAAAGTATTAATTAATGAATATTCAAAAATGAATAGTGGAAACTTTTAGGATTTAGTATAAGGTAGTAGCGTTATGAAGCAAACCGTTAGTTAAAGAAACTGATTAAATAAATAATAAAAGTCAAAGGATGAGAATATATGAAAAAGATAATGATAGATATGGATGATGTAATATGTGATGGAGGATTTCTAAGTTTAGTAAATCAATTTTTGAAAGCTAATTATACATTAAAAGATGTAAAAAGCTATTATATACAAGACTTAATACCTAAAGAGCAATACAAAGAATGGTCAGAATTTTTTAATACAAAAAATGTATATGACTATGTTAAATTTTTACCAAATACATATGAAGTTATGGAAAAGCTTTCTAAAAAGTATGAATTATATATCACAACAGCATATATATTTAGAGATAATGAAGAATACTCTGCCAATAATTTGAAAAATAAGTTTGAATGGTTATCAAAAAATTTACCATTTATATCGCCTGATAATTATATTTTCACTACTAATAAAGAAATAATAAATTGCGATATAAAAATAGACGATAAACTCTCAAACTTAAGCGGAAATGCACAAATGAAAATGTTATTTACAGCATATCATAATAAAGAACTAACTGACAAAGAATTAGAAAAGAATGGAGTAATTCGCGTGAATGGGTGGAAAGATATAGAAAAGATATTATTAAAATAGTGGGAAACCACTATTTTTTATATATAAAAGTTGTATAAATCAAATAAAATACGTTAATACTAAAAATATATATGTGAGAAAGGAAGGATAAATATGGCAAATTTAACTCAAGTAGAATTACAAAATTTGAGGCACTTAATAGGAGCACATGAAACTTCATATCAAAAATTAAACACTTATGCATCACAAGCAGTAGACCCACAAATAAAGCAAATGTTTACAAAATCAGCACAAGACACACTAAATACAAAACAAAAATTAATGTCATTTTTAAATAATTAATAGATAAATGGCACAATTAGGGACAGTTCCAAATTAAGGAAAATGGGGCAAATTTGAGCATCTATTTTAAGTAAATGGCATATATGTTTAGCTATTAAATATTGCGACTGTAATAGGAAAAGCCTTAATAGTCAACAGAAAAAAGGGTCACATTACCCAAAAGGAAACGTCCCCAATGGACAAAAAGGAGGAAATATTATGGATGAAAAAACAATGGTAAATGATATTTTAAGTGGCTTGAAAGCTAGCCTTACAACATATCAAGGAGTTATTTCAGAAGCTGAAAATATACAGTTAAGGCAAACAGTTCAACAAATTAGAAATAATGACGAGAGTTTTCAATATGAACTGTTCAAAGTAGCTCAATCAAAAGGTTACTATAAACCAGCAGCACAAGCAACTGTTACAGAAATTCAAACTGTAAAAAATGAATTACAATAAATATAGTAACAAAGAAAAAGCAAATTGAAATTGTAAATTTTAATTTGCTTTTTTGTTAAATAAATTAAAGTTTATTTATTAATTAAAATGAGAATATATAATCATGTTATTATTGATTCCCAAGAGAAAGCAAGATTTTACTTTAGTTTTGTAAAGAAAATATAACAAAATAAAAATATTACATAAATTTGTAAAAAAAAATACTAAAAATGCTTATTTCCCTAGAAAAATATTTTTGAAATACTTTGTAATATTTGAAAAATGGAAGTTTTTGTCGATTGACTTAAACTTTATTTTTTTTTATAGTAAAGTTACCATGAATATATTTTATAAGTTCTAGGAAATTGTATTTAATAAAATATAATTATTGATGTAGAAATTATTTATACAAGATTTATGGTGTCTTAGTGACCAAGGAATTTAGAAACAATTAATTATGTTTTTTAGAAGGAGAGAAAGAATATGGAGAAAGGAAAAGTTAAAAGTCTAGTTGTAAACAATAAAGCTAAATCAATTATTATACTTGCAATATTGATGATATTGATATTATTAGTAAGTATAATCTCTTTAGCTACTAGTAATGAAGCTTATGTAGTTGAAATAAAAGACGACGGTTCAGAAAATATAGCTGAAAATATAGAATCAAGTTTGACGAAAAAAATAGTAGCAGAGACTAGTAAAAGTTTAACTTATGAAGTTGCAATAAAAAATTTAAAGACTAGGACTTCAACAGTAGAAGTTGCAGTATTAGTTGATACTTCTAGTAGTATGCCTATAAATGATATAGAAACTCAAACAAGACAAAAAGCTATTGAATTTATTCAAGGTTTATTTGCTGATGTTAGTGGAGTTAGAGTATCTTTGTCAAACAATAAAGCAGTAAAATATAATCAAGGATCAATTAATGCTAACAATTGTGTTGGTGCTATTAATGGGCTAACTGAAGGAGAAGGTTCTAATTTAAAAGACGGAATTAATAATGCATTATCTACTTTTTCAAATAGCAACAATGATAAATATTTAATAATATTCTCTGATGCAACAGATCCAGTATTAGAAAACTTACAAAGTGCTACTGAAAATGGCATAAATATATATTCTATATTAACAGATATGACCAATAATGAATATACACAAAACGCTACCACTGTTGGCAATGTGCAAATGATAAGTGATACTGAAAATTTCTCTTCTATTTATAATAAAATGAATAACAGTATTGTAAATGTAAAAGTAACAGATATATTTACACAAGAAACAAGTAATTACTTTACATTTGAGGAAGGAACAAAAAATAATGATGTAGTAATTACAAAAACAGCTAATGGATATGAAATTGAATGTGAAAATATTAAAGCAGGAGAAACTAAAACAGCACAATTTACATTAACATTAGATGAAAATGCAGGAATAGATGCTGGAAAAATATATAGAGAGCTAAATACAAGTAATAAAATGACAATAGATTATGATAATCATACAGGTGATAAAAGAAATTATGAAATGAAAAATTCACCTACATATATTATTTGCAAAAAATACAGTTTAACAATAGAAGCAGTAAGTGAGAAAAGTGATAAGCTTCCAGTATCAGCATTACAAGTAAATGTAGTAGGAACAATAGTAAAAGGGCAAGATGAAGAAGGCAACGACATAATAGAAACTATATATAATGAAGTACTTACAACAGATTCTAAAGGAAAAATAAAGATAGATGAACTAAAAACATTAGGAGATATTAAATTTGAAATAAAACCAATGGTAGATCAATTTGGATATTCTGATACAGATGCAACAACAATTATAGTACATAATGATCCAAAAGGAGTAGGTACTATTTGGGCAGAGTCTGATGTAACAGAGCCAGAAGTTGATGTTATAAATAGAAATATAAATGTTAAACTACCTATATCAGTTCAAACATTTGCATTAAGAGTAGAAACAATAGATTCAGATAATTCTAATATAAAATTAGGAAATATTGAATATAGATTAATACAACCAAAATTAAATAGCAAATATGAAATGGAAGCTTTATATGGTACAACAGATGAAAATGGAAGCATAATATTTAGACCAGCAGTAATGACAAAAAACGGAACATATGAATATATACTTTCACAACTTACAGAGCAAGAAAGTTATGATTCTATGGGAAATGTAACATTATATGTAACATTTGAAAATGGAAATGTAACTAAATTTAGTCATAAATATAATGAAAATGTTGAAAGTCAATATATAAGCTCAACAGAAGAAAAAGTAATAGTTAAAAATGTATCAGAAAATACAGATACATTTAGACTAGAAATAAATGTAACAGATTCTCAAAATAGTAACAAGAAATTAGAAGGTGCTATATATAATATAGAAATAACAAGAGTGGCGTCAAATGGCGAACAGGTTACAAATACAATTAATGGATGTATAACAAATGCAGAAGGAAAAATTGAACTTGATTTACCAGGAAAAGGAAATGTAAGAGTAAGAATAACAGAAGTAACCCCAAGAACAGGATATCAGGCAGATACTCAAACTAAAGAAATAATATTCTCAAGAACAGACGGAAGAGTACAATATATAACAGCTAAAAACCCAATAGATATAAATGCAGTAGCAGATAGTGATGCAAATGCATTAGTAGTAAACTTCACAAGTATAGAAAGAAGCGCAAAAAATAGAGTACAAATCCATATGATTGACAATGATGAAAGAGATATAAATATTCCAGGAGTGAATTTAACATTAGTAAATTTAATAAATAATAAAACTTATAATGCTACTTCGGATGCAAACGGAATAGCTAATTTCCTAGTAGATGATGAAGAGCCAGGAATATATGCTTATGACATAATATTAACAAAAGGTTTACCATATGGATACTTAAATAGTGAAAATAAATTAGGTGGAATAAGCGTACATTTTAATGATGATAAATTTATAGATGAGTGTAGCAATACAACAGCAACAGTTCCATATTTCTCTGCAAATTATAAATTTATGGAAGAAAGTGATTATGCTTACCATACAGGATTTGCACAAATAGCTCTAACTCCAGATGCTGCAAACGCAAATAACTTCCAAGTAAAATTAGTAGATGAGAATAATAAAGTAATACCAGGTGCAAAATATGACATAACAATTGAATCAGGAGATATTGTAAGAAGAATAATAGGAAGACAAACCGATAGTAATGGAATGCTAACAACAAAACTTATAGGTACAGATGAGGTTAGAATAACAGTAAAAGAAACAGAATCTATAAAAGGTCATGTAATAAATACACAAGAGCAAATTATAGAACTTTCAAAAATTAATGGAAAATATCAAATAATAAATCAAGAACCATATATTTATGATATATCAAGTGGACAAAAAATAGGAGCAGAAGTTGTAGGAAATAATATTATTTACCATGATGTAAATAAACAAAAAACTGGAGATAATACAATACTAAACTTATATGTAAACAAAATGGATACAAATAAGAACTTAGTAGGTGGAGTAAAAACAATACTTAAATCAGAAACATTAAAGCTTTCAGGTGCAGCTATAACAGAAGCAACAAAATATACAGGAACTTCTAAATCTGGAAATGTATTTACTCTAAATCCAGCAATATCAGATAATAATGGATACTTTGAAGTAGAGGGAATAGAGGTTAATGGGCTACAGCTAAATAATGGAGAAAGAGTAGATTATCTATACATGTATGAAATAGATAATAATGGAAATAAAATATCAAATACAGATATAACATTAAAATTAACCTTTAGATATAACGAAAATAAAGATGTTATACAAGTAACAAATGTTGAAGCTACTTGGGGAAATAGACTAGTAGCAAATAGAACTTTTGATGGATTTGAAACAAGCACAGCTTATGAATCAAATGTATATTTAGATATTTACACAAATTATGATGATGTAGGAAATTTCTCACTTGATTTAATAAAAACAGACAAAAATGATAACAAACTACAAGGAGCAAAATATGATGTTATAGTTACAAGACTTGATGGGACAAGAGTTGTAAGAAGAGGAATTGAAATAACAGATTCTGTAGAATTTGAGGGATTTTTAGTAGCAGAAGGAACTAAAATAGAAATTACAGAAGTAGAAGCTCCAATAGGATATGAATTAAATGAATATACTGAAATTTTAACAATAAAAAGTGTAGATCCTATAACAGGTGAAATTACAGTAGAATTAGAAAATAGTGCTTATAAAACACCAAGAGCAGAACTACAACCATTACAAAGAATAGTATTACAAGATGGAAGTATAAAAACATGTGCAGAATTAAAACTAAGAGATTATGAATTAGCTACTTTCAAATTTGGAATAATTGCAAAAGACACAACTACCACAAATCCGATATCAGGATATAAATTTAAAATTTCAACAAGTCAAGGTGCGCAAAAAAATACTGAAGAAACAAATACTGAAGGAAAAACATATGCAATAGTAGGAGCAAACTATAAAAATGACGGATTCCAAGTTATATATACAGTAGACACATTAAGAGCAGCAGACTATTATAAGAAATTAGCTAGCCCAATTCAAGTAATAGTAGTATTTGACTTAAATGGAGAAGTAAGAACAGCAGAAACAATTGCAGCCAATGAAGCAAATAAAGCAATATCAGGATATGGTACTTTATGGAGTATAGAAGCAACAAATACAATTGACGGAAATGATATAGATATAAAAGTAAATATTGAGCCACAAGAAAAACTAATAGTAAATATCATCTCTCAAGACAGAAGGACAAAACAACAAATAACAGATATACAATATGGAATAACACCTTCATATAACATACCAGGTGTAGGAACTACACAAGTAGAAGTGGGATATGTTGTACCAGATGCAGTTCGTACTTATACAATAGAAGAAAAAGTACAAAATAATCGATATGCGAAATTAGAAAATCAAAGTTTCAAAATAGAATATGATAGTAATGGAGATATAAAAACAGTTTCAGATTTATCAAACAACATTATAAGTGAAACACATAATGGTAAAGAAATAACAATAACAATAGCGATAGAACCAACAACAATAGTAAAAATAGTTTCACAAGACAGAATAAGTGGTGACATTATAACAGAAAATGAATATGAAATAGCAGATTCTAAATATGAAAAAACAGGTACAACACAAATAGAAGTAGGTTATGCAATACCAAATGGAGAACACACATATACATTAAGGCAAACAAACGATACTGCAAAACATGAAGTACTAAATGACCAAACTTTTAAAGTTGTATATGATGATAATGATAATGTAACAGCTGTAACAGAGTTATCAGATAAAATTATTAATGCAACATTTAATAATGCAGAAATAACATTAACTTTAGAGCTAGAACCATTATTACCTGTAACTGTAAATATAATTTCAAAAGATTCAATTACAGGAAAAGTATTATATAAAATAGATTATGAAATTTCTCATATAGAACATCATCAAGCAGAGGGAACAACTCAGATACAAGACAGTAGATTCAAACCTGGAACAGGTTCAACACAAGTAATATTTAATTATGCTGTTCCAAATGGTAATGGAAAATATACTTTAAAACAAACAAATGATATAAATGAATATGTAAAACTAAACGATATGGAATTTGAACTAACATATGATGACCAAGATAGAATTACAGCAGCACAGTCAAATGCAGAACACTTAAAAATAGTAGACTTTAATGAAAGAACATTAAATGTTGAAGTTACTGTTGAACCAGGAGTACCTTTTGTAATAACAAATATAGGATATTTTGATAATTTACCATTAAGTAATGCAAAATTTGAAATAGTATCCCAAACACCAATAACTAAAACAGCTACAACAGATGTAGATGGAATAGGAATAACATATGTAGATAAATTACAAGAAGATACAATGGTATTATATAAAATAAAACAAACTGAAGCAGCAAGAACATATTGTACAGTAGAAGAGTTTGAAATAGAAGTAACATTTAATGAAAATAAAGAAATAACATCTGCAAAATTAAGGGATTCAAGTGATGTAAATAAATATGTAACATTTGTAACAGTAGGATATAAACAACCATCAGAAGAAGCTGATAAAGGATATAATGGAAATGACAAAGGTATAATCAATATTGAAGTTAAAAACTATCCAGCAGTACAATTTGAAATAACAAATGTAGACAGGCAAGAAAATACTAAAATAATATCTGGAACAAATTATAAAGTAACATCATCAGCAGAAGAAACAGATACAGCAACAACAAATCCAACAGCAATAACATATGTAGGAAGAGGAGGATTTTCAACAACAGTAACATATTCAATTACTGAATTGTCACCAGCATCAAGATATCAAACACAATTACTAGATAGTGTAATAGAAGTAGATTTTGATAATCAAGGAATAATAAGAGCTGCAAGAATAATTAAAAATGAAGATATTACAACACTATCACTTCCAGGAACAACAACATATGCAGATAGTAGAAAAGTA
Source organism: uncultured Clostridiaceae bacterium (assembly GCA_949927585.1). GTDB lineage: Bacteria > Bacillota > Clostridia > TANB77 > CAG-508 > UMGS1663. The sequence continues at coordinate 10,579 of CATLFA010000029.1, read as the reverse complement.
AATGTACAAATAGAAAGCAACAAAGAGTTAGCAATAAAAGTGCATAAACAAGAAATAGTAAACAACTCTAAAGAAACACTAAAAGAACCAGTAACTTTTGAAGTAACAGCGAGAATAGAAAAATCAAATCTTTCTAACTATAATGAAGAAAAATTAAATAAAATAATGTTAAGTACAACAGAGCTTACAGAAGAACAATATTTACAAGAAGTTTTAGATAGACTAAAAATAACAAATGACCAAATAGAAGAGATAAAACAAAATATAGGGTTAGAAAAAATAAAACAAAGTTGTAATTTGACACCAGAAGAAGAAGATCAAGTTGCACAAGGAATAAGTTATAGCCAAAAAGCAAATATCCTTGCGCAAACAGGAAAAACAACAATTACAGCAATAACAGAAATGGTAAATTCTACTACAATACAAGAAGTTATAGACAGTTTAATAAGAGATGGAAAAACTACACAAGATGAAATAAATGACATATTAGTACAAGTAAAAGATTTAGTAAGGTTAGATGTAGATAGAATAACAACAAGTGAAGGATATGCAACGGCATATATGGATAAAACCTTAGAAAGTAAGACAATTGAATATACATTAAAAGAAACTAAAAAGCCAGGAGGCTACTTATGGCCAAAAGAATTGGCAAGAATTGAAGTAACATATGATTCAACAGGAAAAATGATAACAGATAATCCAGTAAAAGTAATTTCTGGAGATATAGAAATAACAAGTTTTGATATTGAAAACTTCTCAATTGAGGCTTCAATAGTAAATCATCCAAGTCCAGATATTAAAGTTCATTTAATATCAAAAGATACATATGATACTGACAAAAAACTAGAAACAGCAAAATATGATGCATATTTAATAGATCAAAATGCAGTTAATGCTTTTGGAGACTTAACATTTGTACCTGATAGTAATTACAAAACAACATTAGCAACAGGAAGTATGCAAGAAGATGGAACTATTGTACATGGAGAAGACATAGGAAGTATAGGAGAATATAAAGGTAAAGCTGGAACTAGAATATTAAGATTAGTTGAAAAACAAAGACCAAATACCTATTATATTGGAAATGATGCGAAAATAGCAGCATATAGGTCAATGCCTTATGCAATGTTAATAAGTGTAACTTTTGATGATGAAGGATTTATTACAAATGCAAGTTTATATAAACCAGGAGAAGACTCTGAAACAATAGGTTATATTTCAGATAGTAGATATTTAACAATTTCACATTCAGCAAATACAATAGAAATAACAGTTAAATATTATCCAATGCTTCAAGTACAAATGGTGGCAAAAGATATGTACACAGATGCAGCATTACAAGCAAAATATACAATAACTACAGACAACTATAATAATAACACAGACAATTATATAACAACAGGATATATAGGAAATAGAGGAAATATTTGGGGAAGAAACTATGGAGCAAATTATACAACAAATGCAAGTCTAGATACTATAAATGGAGATGTACATAATTTATATGGAGCATCAAAAGTTTCAGTAGCACCAACAGAAGCAGATAATGTAGAAGGAATAAATGTAGACTCAAGAACAAGAACTTTCTATATTTACGAAAACCAAGAGCCAACAAGGCCAATACAATACCAAAAATATAGAAATAGATATTTAACACAAATGAGAGAGCATTTAATAGCAATAATTAGAGTAACATATAATGATAAAGGCGAAATCTCTGATGCTATAATTTCTGAAACAAGATCTAACAATAACATTCAAAATGGATTTATTGAAATGAAACTAAATGAAGAAGACCCATATGTAATCCAATTAACAGTAAAATATGCACCAATTACAACTATTTCAGCAAAAGTTATAGACCAGGTAACAGGACAAGGAATAGAAGGAATTAGAGTAGACCCATATTATAGTGGAGCAGTAACAAGTATATCTTATGAATATAGAAGAGAACTTTATTATGTAACAGGCGCAAGTGGAACAACAGGATGGACATATTGGGGTGGAAGTATAGAAGATGGAAAAGTTACATATAAAATGAAAACATCTAATTACTATTCAGATATTAAAGGTGGATACTTTAACCCAGGTGAGATAGTACTTGATGTATCATATGATGGATATGGTAGAGTATCAGCAGTAGATGTAAAGAGTGTAGATCAATTTGGAGATGCAAATGCTATAAATGTAAATTGGACAAATAATAATATTAATATAACTATTCCATATTGTAGACAATTTATAGTTCAAGTAAACAAAGTAGATTACTATGATAGTACTGCTAAACTAGGAGGTTCAGTATTTAGAATTGAAAGTGAAGCAGGAGTAAATAAAACTGTAGCAGGAAATAATAGAGTTGTTTTAGGAAAAGTATATGCTGGTAAAACAGTTAAATATACACTTACAGAAACAACAGTACCAAGTGGATATGTTTCAGTTGGAACTTTAGATTTCTTTGTAACCTTTAACAATGATGGAACAGTAAGAAGTGCAACATCACCAAATAGCTACTATCAATATGTAAATAAAATTTCATTATATGAAAATGTAAGTAGTGGAATGGAAATAAATATTAAGAATAAAGCAAGTTTTAATGTAGGTTTAGTATTATCAGATAAATTTTACCCAACATTAAAACTAGAAGGTGCAACATTTGAAATGTCAAATTCTAAAGGAGATACTGCGCAAGGAGGACTTGCAACAGATAGTAATGGAGTATTACAGACTTATATAGGGCCAGTTTATCCTAATGAAGAAGTAACATATACAATAAAACAATTAACTACAGCAAATGGATATTACATGAATAGTAACAAAATAGAATTTAAAGTTCGCTTTAACAAAATTGGAAATATTGAAGCTTATACACTAATAAATGGAAGTGATATTGCTACAATTAACCCAAATAAACATATGAATACAAAATCAGTAAATGTCAATATAACAAATATGCCAAAAGATGTTAAAGTGGGTATATACAAATATGACAAAGTAACAAATCAAGAGATGTCAGGAATAAAATTCAATGTAAAAACAGAAGAAGTTGGAAAAGTAGCTAAAACAAAATATGTTGTAACAAATGATAATGGAACTGTAATAGATGTAGTAGACGAATTTGTAGAAAAGAACGATTATAGAATAGTAAAATATACTATTTCAGAAGTAGAAGTACCAAACACATATAGAAAAATACAAGATGTAGTAATACAAGTAACTTATAATGCAGATGGAAGTATATTCTTATATGATGTATTAAGTAATGGAAGTAACTTAGGAGTTGAAGTTGCTACAAATAAACAAATAAAATATGTAAATAATTTACCAGTTCATATAAAACTTACAATTCCAAATGACAATTCTTATGACTTGATTATAAAGAACGAAGATAGAAACTATCCAGAACTTGGAATTGAAGGAACTAAGTATGATGTAACAATTAATGGAAATGAAATTACACCAACACCTACTGACAAAAATGGTATTACAAAAATAGTAAATAGAACTGAAAAAGGCGAAATTACAATAAAAATTACTGAAAGAGAAATTGGAGAAGGATATAGACAAGAACCAAATAATGAAACAACTATAGTACTTCAAAAAGGTGAACAAGTATATTCATTAGCATTAGATACTCAAAATGGAAACAGTAATCAAACATATGCGCAAGTAGTAGTAGATGAAGATCATGGAACAGTTACTGTAACATTCAAAAATGAGACAAAATTAGAATTAAACATTATAAAAGATGATATAAGCACAGGTGAATTATTACAAGGTGCAATATTTGAGGTAACATCTGAAGAAGTAAACCAATATGGAAATGTAATACCAGGAACATTACAAACAATTTCAAACACTAAACTTGTTACAGATACTTCAGAAGACAATGCAGAAGAAAATAACAGTCATTATGAAATTGATGAAAGCGAAAAATCAGATGAAAATGGATTGATACACTTTGATATTGGAACAGCACCAATGAATAAAACAATACAATATACATTAACAGAGGTAATAGCACCAGAAGGATATACAACAATATTACCAATTAAAGTAACAGTAAAATTTGATGCATTTGGAAGAATAACAAATATTCAAGATGACTCATTTAGAGCACAATGTTACTTAGACTCAAATACAGGTAAATCTCATAATATGATATTTAATATATCAAATGGAACAATAGAACCACAATATACAGTAAAAGTAGTATCAGCTGATGCTAAAACAGGAACAAGAATTAATGGTTCAATATTCCAAGTAGAGGTAATAGATTCTACTGGAGCAACACATAAACAAGTGACAGGAACAACAAGAGATATTGAAAGAACAATAAATGGTAGAACTTTTATATCTGAAAAAGGAGTAATGAAAGTAACAGGAATAAAAGCAAAAGATGAAGTAACAATAGCATTAAATCAAACAGAGACAGCGACAGGATATGTATATGGTTCAAATAAAATTTCAGGAAATGTAAAAATAAATACTGAATATATATCATCATCAGAAGAGCTTGAAGAATCAATAAGATTTTCAATAGTTGATAATGGAGGTTTTGACGTAAGTATTGATAATGCAAATAGAGAAATTACTATAAAAGTTAAGAATGATCCAGAATTAACATTTGATATTACAAAAATAGATGGAAAAACAAAAGAAAGACTAAGTGGAGCGGAATTTACAGTAACTTCTGTAATTCAAACATCTGCAACAACCACACCAACAACATTAAATGAGACATCTAAATTAACAGATGAAAATGGACATACAACATTAAAAGGTGGAATAATAGAAGCAGGTAAAACAATTATATATACACTTAAAGAAAATAAAATAGAAGGATATAACCAATTAGATGATATAGTACTTCTTGTACAATATGATACAAACGGAAATATTATCTATTATGAGATATTAAGTGATGAAAATGATGCAAGAGTAATAAAAGACAAAGTACTAACCAATGAAAAAGGTGAAACTGTAACAGATAAAGATGGTAATATAGTATTTGCTGAAGAAGCTAAAATATTAGAAACTAAACGTTTGCTTGGGGAATCTGATGTACCAGGAATAGTAGAAGCTCAGTACAGTACTTACAAAGTACCAACAGGTATTGGAAGTAAAATATTACAATTAGAAGTTTCAAATACAAAAGAAGCAGGAAATAGCAACGACTATAAAGTAGTAATAGAAAAACATCATGAATTAGACCCAGAATACCCATACTTTATATCAGGAGTAACATTCAATATAAAAGTAAAACAAGAATATGGTAAGGCAGAAACTACATGGACAGATATAACAGATGAAAATGGTATTATTACAAGCCCATACTTTAGTGGATATGGAAAAATAGTAGTAGAAATTACAGAAATTGCAACAGTAGATGGATTAATATTAGATCCTAATACAAAGACAATAGAATTTACTAGAAATAAAGACACACATAAATTAGATGTAATTTCTTCAAATGTAAATTATAGTTTTAGTGATGATAATAGTATAATATACTTAAAACCAGTAAATGAAATAGGAACTGACATATATAATATGGTAATTAATAAAGTAGACAAAAATACTAATGCACTAATTACAAATAATCCTGCAAACATTGAAATATATAAGATTGATGAATATGAAACAATAACAGAAGTACAAAACGAAGAAACAGGAGAAGTTACATATGAATCAACTATAAAAGAAATGAGAGAGCTTGTATTAAGAAGTACAACAGATAAAAATGGTAGAATAGTTTCAGAAAGCTTGAAAACACCAGAAAAACCAGGAACTTATAAATACATAGTAGTTGAAACTAAGGCACCAGAGGGATATTTAGAACTTAAAGAAGAAACACAAATAAATGTTACCTTTGAACAAGATGAAGAAGGCAAAATGATTATTACAAATGCAGTAATTGTTAAAGGTGATGGTAATGTAAGTGTAACAATAAAATCAAACAAATTACTAAGCATAATTATATCAAATACAAATGAAAATGATGTAGTACAAGAGGGAAATTATACATTTGATATAATAAAAGTAGATAAAGATAAAAATGCAATTACATCAGATACAGCTATCTTTAAATTAACAAATATTCAAACAAATGAAGTTACTTACTATGAAACAAATGAACAAGGTAGATTAGAAATACCAACATTTGAAATGCCTAATGAAGCAGGAAAATACATATATAAACTAAATGAAGTAAAATCACCAAGTGGATATGTATTAAATGTAAATGATATTATGGTAGAGCTAGAATTTGCAAAAAATGAAGAAGGAAAAATTTACTTAAGTAACGCAAAAATAGAAGGAGATAACATAGAATATATAGAGCCAGAAGAAGGAGAACTACCAGATACAAGAATAAACATTAAAGTAATAAATGAAGAAGGCGGATCAGGAACAGGTAATACAAACAATAAGAGATATACATTTGTTTTAAATAAGGTAGATGCAGATACAAAAGAAATTATAACTGAAAACGTAGAATTTGAAATAGTGCTTGCAAATGGCGAAATAGTAAAAGGAAAAACAAACGATAAAGGACAATTAAGAATAGAAGACATATTTATGCCAGCACAGCCAGGAGAATATGAACTAGTTATAAAAGAAAAATCAAATCCAAGTGGATATAAAGTAGATGATGAAATAAAAGTCGTAAAAGTAACATTTACTGGTTACGCAGAAAACATGGTAATTTCTAACATAGAATTAGGAGATACTAATAATAAGAATATTGAAATACTAGAAGAAAAATGTACAGAACAATATATAGAGGTAAATATTCTAAATGAGAAAGAAAATCCAGAGTTATATGTAATTTCTAAACGCGATGAAGCAGAAAATGACATATATGATGTATTAAAAGGCTATGACGTAGCAAAGAAACACTATAAAATAGATAAACCATTTATCGATACAAAAGTAGCAAAATATGGAAGTAATGTAACTGTCCAACAATTTATCGATAACTTAGAATCAAATGGTCATATGGTAGTATTAGATGAAGACGGAAAAGAAGTTGCTCAGACAGCAAGAGTAAAAACAGGAATGACATTACAATCAACTTTAGGAAATCAAAAATTAACATTTACAATCGTAGTTAAAGGGGATGCGAATGGAGATGGAAGAGTAACAACAGTAGATTTAAACATGCTTACAAACCATCTAACATACCAAAAAGTAGTAACAGATCCAATTAAACTAAGAGCATTAGATTTAAGTAATGACGGAAGAATAACAACAGTAGACTTAAATAAAATGTATCAAGTAAATATTAGTTAATAAAATGAAAGATTAGGAAAAAATTCCTAATCTTTCATTTTTATTAATATATTAGGAATTGTAGTCATTTATAGAACATATAAAAAAGTGACTAACACAATAAAAAAATTTTTTTTAACAAAATGTATTGAAAAAAAATAAAATTTAATATAATATAGTATGAGAAAAAAATAAAGGAGTTGTTTAAAATTAGTAGTGTAAAAAGAGCAATAATCAAAATAAGAAAATGTACTAAATTTGCTATAATAATTATACTATCAACTTTATTAATATTAGGAATAGTGTCATCCTTTTATAAACCAATATATAGTGTAACTTTAAATGGTGAATTATTAGGATATAGTGAAAATAAAAGTAAACTGCAAGAAAGAATAAATCAATATATAGAAAAAGGCGATGGAGAAAATGTAGCATTCGTCGATATTGATGATTTACCACAATATAAACTATGTTTATTAAAAAGAAATATTGTAACAAATGACGATGAAATCTTTAAAGCCGTAGCATCTAAGGGAACTAGTTATTATAAGTATTATGCAATAACAGTAGATAACAAAGAAGAATTAAATGTAGCAACATTTTCAGAAGCAGAAGAGGCAATAAACAAATTAAAAGAAAAAAATAGCAATAATAAAGATAAATTAGGTGTAATAGAAAAATATGCAACAGAGCAAGCAGAATATGCTAATGTAGAAAAAGTAGTAACAGACCTATATGAAAAGAAAGTAGTAAGAAAAACAAATAATACAGTAGTAGCAGCAACAGGAACGAATACATCTGGAAAAGTTGTAAATTTAGGAATATCCTTAATAAGACCAGTATCAGGAACAGTAACTTCACGTTTTGGGGCAAGATGGGGAAGAGGACATAAAGGAATAGATATAGGAGCACCAAAAGGAACAACAATATATGCAGCAGCATCAGGAACAGTTACGGTATCACAATATGGATATAGTGGAGGATATGGAAACTATATAATGATATCACATGGAAATGGAATTCAAACATTATATGGACATTGCACAAGTTTACTAGTAAGTGCAGGAACATATGTAACACAAGGGCAACCAATAGCAACAGTAGGAAGTACAGGAAATTCAACAGGAAACCACTTACACTTAGAAATAAGAGTAAATGGAGTAGCGCAAAACCCACAAAATTACTTATATTAAACAAAATAAAGTAAGGTAAAATCCTTACTTTATTTTTGTTTACAAAAAAATTAAGTTAAATTATAGAGACAATAGTAGTATTTACCTATTTAGAGAAGAAAATTTTTACTCTGTACAACTAAAAAATACATCTCTAATACATAATTAAAAATGTAATAAAAATGTAAAATTTAGTACAGAAAATTTCTAGAAGTACTTTCCGTAAGTACATTTGAAATGTATTATGTAATATTTGGAAAAATAGGAAAAAGTTGATATTGCAATATTATTAAATATGATTTAAAGTATAATTAATATAAGGTATTTATATGATAGGAGGAAACATATGAAAAAAAACTACAAAACTTTAGCAATAACACTAATACTAATATTATTAATACAGTTATGTCCGATTCCGATAGTAATGGCAGCATCAACATCTTATTGGAATATAAATGACATACCATATTCAAACAAATTTATAGACTTACATCAAATGGGAAATGAATATATTGCTTTAGATAGAGATGGAGATCTATGGCAATGGACAAATAATTTGCCACAAAAGTTATCTATAAATGCCAAGTTTAAACAAATATCTAGTGATGGTGAGGGCTGTTGGGTAGCATTAGATATAAATGGTAATGTCTGGGGTTGGGGTCATCAAGGATATGGGCAATTAGGAACAGGACTTGATTTAAGAACTGCACAAAATAGTAACGATTTTAAGGTATCTACACCAACTCAAATAACATCTGGAACAAAATTCACCAAAGTAATAGGAAGTATTTATAATACACTAGCTCTTGATGAAAATGGAAATATTTGGGGTTGGGGCCAAAATACTTCTGGGACATTAATGAGTGAAGGAAAAGGAGATTACTTACATCATGATAACTACTATATAAGTAGACCTAAGCAATTAACAACAGATGGAAAATATAAAGATATAGAAATATATGCTAGTGTAGCAGGGGCAATTGATAAAAATAATAATTTATATATGTGGGGAGGTAATTCACGTTGTGAGTTAGCAGCAAGTAGTGATACATACACATTTAAATTATTAGATGCTAGTGAAAGTTCTACTGGTAATAGTATAATTACAAAAGGAAGTTATACTCCAATTCAAGTAAAAAGCGGAACGAAATTTAGTAAATTTTCAATTGGAAATGCACATGTAGAAGCTATAGATATAAATGGACTTCACTGGAAATGGGGCTTAGTAACAGAAATGGGAATGAGTGAAAGTTCTGCAAGTAAATTACCAGGATATGATAGTACAGTAAGTTCATTATATGAACCATATAATAACAGTACAGTAAAATATGTTGATGTCTATTGTGCAGGAGCATTGGTTACATATTTAAAAGCAGCAGACAATCAAAGCTCTATATCCAATAAAATTTGGGTTACCGGAAATGATAAAGACTATTTTGGAAATACTGAAGATGAATATGGAAATAAGTTTGGTGGATGGATTGACCAATTAAATGGGTTTACAATTATAGGACCAGGATTAGCACTTGATGAAAATGGCTATATGTGGCGTTGGGGATTTGATTATATAGATACAAATGGAAATAAGGTAAAAGCACAAGAGCCTATTCAAATAACAGGAGAAAGATATACGGTAACATTTAAAGATGGAACAACAATATTAAAAACACAAACAGTACTAGCAGGGCAATCTGCAACAGCACCAGAAGTACCAACAAAGGAAGGGCACACATTTATTGGATGGGACAAATCATTTGATAATATAACAAGTAATTTAACAGTAAATGCATTATGGGCTAGAAATACCTTTGTAGTAACATTCAAAAATGGTGACAAGGTTGAAAAGACAGAAAGTATACAATGGGGAGGAAATGCAACAGCACCAGAACTAACTAAAGCAGGTTATAGTTTAAGCTGGGACACAGACTTTAGTAATATAACAAGTGACTTAGAAGTAAATGCAGTATGGACAGCAAATACAAATACTCCATATAAAGTAGAACACTATGTGAGAAATTTAGACACAGAAGTAGAAGGATATATCTTAAAGGAAACAGAAGATAAAGAAGGAACAACAGATACAACAGTAACAGCAGAATATAAAGAATATGAAGGATTTACAAAAAATGAAGAATATG
>CATLFA010000028.1 GCA_949927585.1 uncultured Clostridiaceae bacterium | reverse complement strand
TTCCCACTTCTTATTCATATTTTCCCTTTCTTCTATCTAAACAATTTCCTCTATTTTATAACATTTCTTAGTAATTTAAAAGACTTTTTCAAAATATATTTTAATTTTATTATTTTTTATGTTGATTTGTTGTGTAATTTATGTAATGTAATTTATTAACCTATGTAAAATTTACTATTTTTACATTCTTTTCATAAAGGTGGTTCCTTATTAGTATTGATGTTTATGTTGTTACTTCTTTGCTTGGAGTTTTGTTTTTAATTGAAATTACAGCATTAGTAGTTTGGCTTTTGTCTCTTTTATTTAAAAAATTGAGGCTAACTGCAATCTCATCTTTCTTCGAAGATGTTTTATATTTGTTACTTATTTTTCTTATTTTAGTAATTCTTTTAGTAATTTTTGTTTTTTTAATTCTTTTTATTTGTTTTATTTTTATGGATTCTCTCTTTTTGTTAACAATATAACTACTTTCCTGTTAGGGCTTTAATAAAAAAATTCAAAAAATCCAGTTTGACTGGATCTTTTGAATTTTTTTATATTTTTAAAACTCCACCTATCGTTCTATTCATTGCTTCACTGCTTTCTGTGTGGGTCGATAGTATTGATGCTCCTCCTGCTATTACTACTATGTCTCCGTTTTGTACATATCCTTTTTGTTTCGCCTGCTCTATTCCTGCTTCTATTATATCATTTGGTTTTTGTTTTTCTGTTATTAGTATTGGTATTACATTCCATACTAATGCTAATTGCTCATATGTCTTTTTGTTTGTTGTTACTGCATATATTGGGCAACCTGGTAAAAAACTTGCTACCATTCTTGGTGTATCTCCTGTTTGTGTGTATGCAAATATTGCTGTTGCTTTCATATCTCTTGCTGTATTTGATATACTATGGCACAAGTTAAATTCATAATTTATACCTGAACGATCTTCTTCTCTTCTTATTATTCTTTTCCAATAGCTTATATTTGCTTCTACCGCTTTTGCTATTTTTGTCATTGTATTTACACATTTCACTGGGTATTTTCCCATTGCACTTTCGCCTGATAACATTATTGCTCCTGTTACGTCAAATATTGCATTTGCAACATCACTTACTTCTGCCCTTGTTGCTCGTGGGTTTGATACCATTGATTCTAACATTTGTGTTGCTGTTATTACTGGTTTCCCTACTTCTGTACATCTTTTTATAAATTGTTTTTGTACTATTGGTACTTGTTCCATAGGTATTTCTACTCCCATATCGCCTCTTGCTACCATTATTCCATCTGACAATTCTAGTATTTCTTCAAAGTTGTCTACTCCTTCTTGACTTTCTATTTTTGAAATTATTTTTATGTTTTCCCCACCATTTGCATTTAATAAATCTCTTATTTCTTTAACATCTGAAGCTCTTCTTATAAATGATGCTGCTATGTAATCAAATTCTGCTTTTATTCCATTTGTTATATCTGTTATATCTTTTTCAGATAATGCTGGTAAGTTTAGCTTTAAACCTGGAACATTTACTGTTTTTCTACTTCCTAGTTTTGCTGTGTTCAAGGCTTTACATACAATATCCTTTCCTGATATTTCTTTTATTTCAAATTCTAAGGCTCCATCATCTACTAATATTTTACTACCTACTTTTACATCTGCATATAATTTTTTGTAACTTATAGATGTTTTAGTTTCATTTCCTATTATTTCATCATTTACAAATGTAAATATATCTCCTTCATGTATTGTTACTTTTTCGTTTCCTGTTTCCAGTACTCCTGTTCTTATTTCTGGTCCTTTTGTGTCAAGCATAAGTGCTACTGGTAAATTTAATTCATCTCTTACTTTTTTTATGTTTTCTATTTTCTCTTTATTTTCTTCATATCCTCCATGTGAAAAGTTAATTCTTGCTACATTCATTCCAGCCTTCATCATGTTTTTAAGCATTTCTACACTTTCTGTTGCTGGACCTATTGTACATACTATTTTTGTTTTTCTCATATATTTTCCTCCTATATCACTATATTCTTCTCTCCTTAACTTGGTTATTATAACATTAATTTATTTTTGCATCAATACTTAATTTACTTTTTCTTGCTTTTTCTTTTCATTTATGTTATTATTTTATTGTAACTAAACTTTTTATATAATCATTTATAAAAATTATTATTTTTATGAATATTGGAGGGAAATAAATGAGCGAACTTAACAAAACACTTGAGATTTATAGGGATACTCATCGGAACTGTAGTAATTACAATAATATTAAGGAAGTTTTAAATCAATTATTAGTTATTGGCTTTAATAATGAAAACAAACCTAACGAACTTCCTGATGAATTTATGATTAACTCTGTACATTTTAACGAATCTAATTTTAATTCTTTAATGTTAGATATTGGCTTTAAAGTAAAAACGCAAGAAAAATTTGTAGATTTTTATAGTCAATTATATACTTATGTAGTTACGATAATTTAAAAAATAAAATAAATGAAGAACCAGAGATCCTAGTTCTTCATTTATTTTATTTTTCTATCCACTTTACTAAATTCAAGTTTTCTGAATCTAATATCATTTCATGTTTTGGCATTACTCTGAAGGTATAGCCATAATTTCCTCCTGTTGTTAATTCTATTTGTGCTTCATAGTAATATTTTCTTTCTTCATCATTGCTATTTATCATCTTCATTGGAATTACTGATATTTTTTCTACTATTCCATTTTCTTTTATTTTTCCATAATATACTTGTACTTCAATGTTTTCTACTTGTATGTTTGGCAGTTGTATTTCACATGCTACTTTTATTACATCTCCTGCATTTATTGATATGTCATTTAGATTATCTTGCTCTTTTATTATAATATCTTTCCAATTTCTGGCAATTTCTCTTTTCCATTCATTAAACTCTCCAACTGAGCTTAGGTCTGTATAATAGTTATTATATAAGTTTACAAGTGGCATATATAGTTTTTGTGTATAGTCAACCAACATTCTCGATGTGCTATAATTTCCTCCTGTAGACTTTATAGAATTTTTCATTAGTTCTACCCATTTTTTAGATATTCCTTTAGAATTTTGTTCATAATATGCAGGTATTACTTTGTTTTCTAATATGTTATATATACTTTGGCTATCTTCGTTATCTTGAATTTCGTAATTGTCATATTCTTTGTTTGTTCCTATTGCCCATCCGTTTTTTTGGTTGTATCCTTCTGCCCACCAGCCATCTAATATACTAAAGTTTACAACACCATTTACAGATGCTTTTTCTCCACTTGTTCCTGAGGCTTCCATTGGTCTTCTTGGTGTATTTAGCCATACATCTACACCACTTATTAAATGTCTTGACATTTCCATATTATAATTTTCTAGTAAGAATACTTTTCCTTTAAATTGTGGCTTCATTGATATTTCATGTATATATTTTATTAGGTCTTGTCCTTCTTTATCTCTTGGGTGTGCCTTTCCTGCTATAAATATTTGAACTGGTTTATTTTCATCATTTAATATTTGTGTAATTCTTTCTAAATCTCTAAATAATAGTGTTGCCCTTTTGTATGTTGCAAACCTTCTTGCAAAACCTATTGTTAATGCATGTGGATTTAATTTTGAAGTTATTTCATTTATTTGTTCATATGGGTAATCACATCTACGTAACCTTGAAGTTATATTCTCTTTAGCAATTTCCATTAGTTTTTGTTTTCTAACTATGTGCTCTTTCCATAGTTTTTCTTCTGGTATAGAGTCTATTTTTTCCCAAGTTTCATTTTTGTGAATATTATCTTGCCAATATGGCATTAAATATTCATTATACAATTCTTTTAAATTTGGTGCAAGCCAACTACATGTATGTATTCCATTTGTTACATATGTTATTGGAGATTCATCTGGTGAAATTTCTGGCCATACTTCTGCAAATAGTTCTCTTGATACTGCACCATGTAATTTACTTACTCCATTTTTCTTCCCTGCTACTTTTAATGCCAATACTCCCATGTTAAAGCCAGAATTTTCTTCTGGGTTTGGTTTCATTCCCATTTGCATAAATTCTTCTTTTGATATTCCAAACCTATTCCAATAATCTTTAAAATATCTTTCTACTAAATCTATTGGAAATATGTCATTACCTGCTGGTACTGGTGTATGTGTTGTGAATACTGTTTTTGATGAAACTATATCTCTTGCCATTTCAAAAGATACTTCTTTTTCTTTTATTATATTTTTTATTAATTCTAATATTAAGAATGATGAATGCCCTTCATTCATATGGTATATAGTTGGGTTTAAACCTAAAGTTTTTAATAAACGTACTCCACCCATTCCAAGAACTATTTCTTGAGCTATTCTCATTTCTTGGTCTCCACCATAAAGTGTGGTTGTTAATTTTTTATATTCTTCATTGTTTTCTTCAATATCAGAATCCATTAAATATAGCTTTACTCTTCCTACATTAATTTGCCATACTTTTAAGTATAATCTTCTCTTTGGTAGTTTAACATATATTACCAAATCTTTTCCTTCTTCATCTTTTACAGCTGTAATTGGCAAAGTATCGATATCTATACTTTTATATTCTGTTTCTTGGTCTCCATATCCATTTATTTTTTGGTGGAAGTATCCATTTTTATATAAAAGGCCTACTGCAACTAATGGCAAGCCTAAATCACTTGCTGACTTTAAGTGATCTCCTGATAATATTCCAAGACCTCCTGAATATATTGGAAGTATTTGGTCTAAACCATATTCTGCCGAAAAATATGCTATTAAATCTTGTTCATTGTTTGGATAACTTTTTGAAAACCATGTATTCTTACTATTTATATAATTTTCAAAGTTTTCTACTATTTGGTCATATTCTTTTAGAAAACTATTATCCTTTGTTATTTCTTCTAACTTTTCTTGTTCTACTAGTCTTAAAAATTTTACTGGATTCTTCCCTACAGTGTCCCATAAATCTATATCTATTTTTTTAAATAATCTTAAAAATTCCGTATTCCATGACCACCACAAGTTGCTCGCTATTTCTTCTAATTTTTCTATTCTTTTTGGTAATTGTGGTCTTACAGTTATTTTATTAAATATGTACATTTTTTAAATTTTTCCTCCTTCGTATTTTTTAAATCTTTTGTTCAAATTTATATATATTATCTATTAACTTTTTATATTTGTCAAACCTTTTTATAAAATTTCTTTTTTGCTATATTCATCTGGTTTTAAGCCTACTGTATACCTCATTTTATCTAATACTATTACAACTCCAATTGTACTTATACCACCTATTATAATTAGTGCTATATCTATTGGTAAAACATTTAATATACTTGAAGCACCAAATATTAATATTGATACTACTAAGTTTTCTATAAGGTTATTTACTGTTGCAATTTTTACTCTCTTTTCTCCATTTGTAAAATTATTTAAATATCTTTTTATTAATACATAATATGGACCTTTAGTTGTATATTGAACTGTAAATAATATTAATACTATTGGAAATATTATTCTTACATTAATATCAAACATTAAAAATATTCCTAATAACAAACATGATATTGCTGTTGGAAATGCCAAAAATGTAAGAGTTTTATTTCTATACCTTTTATGGATTCTATCTTGATTCTTTGTAGCAATTCCTGATATTATTCCTAATACTGCAAATATTAGTCCAAAGTACTTTTCTGGCATTCCTATTTCTAGCAATACTGTATTTCTCAAATTTTGCATAATTTTTATCATAGATACCATTAAACAATTAAATACTAATAAGCTTATTAGCCTTTTAGAATGAAATATATTTCTAAATGAATATTTTAAGTTTCTAAATTGCTCTGACATTCTAACTTTTTGCTGTTTCACTTCTATTTCCTCAAATTTCGTAGAAATAATTGCAACCCACATTAATACTAAAAAACTTAATACTATTGGTATATACGAGTTTACTACAAATAAAAAACCTGCTATTACAGCTGATATTGCTTCTATATAATAATGTCTAGCAGTTGCTTTTCCATCTATTTTTGCAAATGTACTTCCTCTTTTTTCTCCATGCTCTATTGAATCATATAACATATCTGTTTCACAGGTTGCTTTTATCGTATAACCCAAAGCACATAAAAATTGAGAAACTAATAATATATTAAAATTTGGAGCAAATATTATAAATAACATATGTATTGCTAATATTATACTTGCAAATACTATACTTTTTCTTTTGCCTATTTTTTGAATTATTATTGTTGAAGGTATTTGAACGCATGACTTAAATAATATATAAAAAGCATCAAATTGTAATATTTGAGCTGTTGTTAATCCCTTTTCTATGCTTAAGAACAAATAAATTATTGCATAATAAAATAGTAAGTCAAACGAAAAAACTCTATATGATTTATACAACTCTATATTTTTCTTCTTTTTATACTTAAGCATTTTATCTTCTACTACTTGACTTGCATTTTTTTCTAAAACTACGTTTTCCATATATTTCTCCATTTATTTTTTCTTATTTGAATTGTACTATAAGGTTTTGAATTTTACAAGTAATTTTTCTATATAAATAAAAAACTCGGAATTTTCCGAGTTTTTTATTTATTTTACTATTGTTCTAGCTACTTCACGCATCTTATAACTAAGTTTCTGAATATCAAAATATATTTCTCTATCTACGTATGGTTCTACAAGTGATGCATAATGTGTAATTTCATATAAGCGTGCAAACATCATATCTATAAAGTTTGCTCTACTTACCAATTGACTTCTATCAATTAATTTCTTTCTCTTACTTACCCTAAGTTGTGTAGTCTCATAAAGTTCACATGCTAAAAGCCACGAATTTCCCTTTAGTTCTTCATAGTTCTCAGGTAATTCTTTAAGTGTTCTTATGTTCTTTGCAAAATTTTCATATTTTACATATAATTCTTTTGCATATTTAGTAAGTTCCCATACAGCCTCAACTTCTCTTGCATCTAATTTTACTTCTTCCATCCGTTTTTCTCCTTAAAATAATTATTTTATAGGTTTATAAGTTTCAATATATGTATTCTACCACATTTAACATAATTTGTAAAGATATTCATATCTCTTTTTTAATAAATTTATTATCAGCACTTACTTTTGACGGTTTGTTTTTAACGTTAGAATTCTTCTAATATATCTTCTACATTTGTTACTAATTTTGCACCTTGTTTTATTAGTTCGTTTGTTCCTTCTGAATTTTTGCTTAGTATGTTTCCGTGGAACTGCAAATACTTCTTTTCCTTGTTCTAGAGCAAAATCTACTGTTATCATTGTTCCGCTTTTCTTTTTTGCTTCTATTACAACTACTCCATTTGATAAACCACTAATTATTCTATTTCTTGCTGGAAAGTTCATTTTTTGTGCTTTTGTTCCTATAACATATTCTGATACAATTAGTCCTCCACTTTTTATTATTTCATTTGCAAGGTTAGTATTTTCTGTAGGATATATGTTATCTATTCCGCTTCCTATTACAGCTATTGTTTTTCCATTTGCTTGTAGTGTTGCTGTGTGTGCTATACTATCTATTCCTTTTGCTAGCCCGCTTACTGTTACAATTCCATTCTTTGCTATTTCATAAGATAATGTTTTTGCTACAATTTCTCCATATTTTGTATGTTCTCTACAACCTATTATTGCTAATTTAAATTGGTTTAGTAATTCTTTGTTACCTTTAACATATAGAATTATTGGCTTATCATATATTTTATTTAATTCTTGTGGATAGCATTTATCATATATATGTATTAATTCTATATTATTTTCCTTCATATATTTTTCATATTTTTCTAAATTAATTCTATATTCTTTATTTAATATTTGCTTTACTATTTCTTTTCCTATCCCTTCTATTTTTAATAAATCTTCTTCTTTTGCATTCCAAATATTTTGTGGTGTTTTAAATTTTCCTAATAATCTTTGTAATTTTATGCTTCCTAATTTTTCTATTCTTGAAAGCCATATCCAATATATGATTTCGTTCATATTTTCCATGTAACCTCCTATTTTTTATATAAAGAGTAAAATTTGCTTCGTTACGCTACGTGTTAAATTGTTCGCTCCTAGTAAGTAATATATTTTATTTTTTCCATTCCGCCCTCCAAGCTCACGGGTATTCCACTGCCTCAAAGGGCTGCCTAAGTCTTCATTACAAAAATAAAATATATTACTTACTTCGTGCTACTCTACAAGTTAAAATATAACAATTTTCTATTATGCAAAAAAGGGCCTATCGTTTTTGATAGCCCCTTATTTAGTTTTGGTTTTTATTTTAATTTTCTATTTTTCTTCTAGCCCTTTTGCTGCTATTACTACGTTTTGTAGTAACATTGCTATTGTCATTGGTCCAACTCCTCCTGGTACTGGTGTTATGTATGATGCTTTTTTTGATACTTCTTCGAAGTCTACATCTCCTACTAAACCTGTTTCTAGTCTATTTATTCCTACATCTATTACTACTGCATTTTCTTTTACCATATTTGCTGTTACAAATTTTGGTTTTCCTATTGCTGAAATTAGTATATCTGCATTTCGTGTTATTTCTTCTATGTTTTTTGTTTTTGAATGACATATTGTTACTGTTGCATCTTTGTTTAGTAAACATTGTACTAATGGTTTTCCTACTATATTACTTCTTCCTAAAACTACTACATTTGCCCCTTTTAAGTTTATGTTATATTCTTCTAGCATTTTTATTACTCCATGTGGTGTACATGATATAAATGTTTCTCTATTTAATTCTAATTTTCCTATGTTTATTGGGTTAAATCCATCTACATCTTTTTTAGAATCTATTGTTTCAAATGCTTTATATATATCCAAGTGTTTTGGTATTGGACTTTGTAGTAAAATTCCATGTATATCTTTTCTATTATTTAAAGTTTCTATTACACTTAATAGCTCGTCCATTTCTATATTTTCATTTAATATAAATTCTTCATATTCTATTCCTGCTTCATTACATGCTTTACTTTTATTTCTAACATATACTTTTGAGGCTGGGTCTTCCCCTACCATTATTACAGCAAGTTTTGGGTGTATTCCTTTTTTGTTTAAATTTTCTACTTCTTCTTTAACTTGTCCTCTTATTTTTTTTGATAATTCTTTTCCATTTATTATTGTTGTCAATTGTAAAACCTCCTTTTTTCTTTAATATATTATTTTAATATTATTTTGTCAATTATATTATTATATTTTTTATATTGTAGGGGTCGCAGCCTTCGGCGACCCCTACAATACATTTTTTATTCTTTTGTACACTAATATTCTTAGCATTTTTTTCTACAGCAAATAAGCATTATTATTCTTATAGCTATTAATATAGCTAGTGTTATAGCTAGCACTATTATAGCTGGTAAACTTAAAAGTACTAATATACTTGTAAGTGCTCCTATAATTAACCCTAATACGAAAGCAAACAATACTATTAATATAACTAATATTAAATCAATACAACATTTTCTTTTTTTGCAACATTCCTCTTCAAACATAATCTTTTTCACCTCCTAATAGTATTTTATTTAAATACTATTAGTATATAATATGCTTGTATTCGACTTTTTTCTACTTTATTAGTCTTTAAATTTAATATTTTTATCTATGTTCATTTTTCCTGCTCTGGTTACTTTATCTTGCCCATATTTTTCTTTCAATTCATCTACAACTTTATCTATTTGTGTTTGCTTTTTTGATGTATTGTCAAATAGTGAAAGTTGTATTTGTTCTTTATCTGTTAGCTTATCTACCCTTACACCTATTAGCCTTATTGGTACTTTGTTATATAGTTCATGTAGTAACTTTTTGGCTTCTTGTAATATTATTTTTGTGTTATCTGTTGGTATTAACATTTTTCTTTGATGAGAATATACTTTAAATTCATTTGTTTTTATTTGCACATTTACTACTTCTGCTAGCATTTTATTGCATCTTAGGCGATAACTTACTTGTTCTACTAATGCTACTAATACTTCTTCTATTTTTTCTATGTCTGAATAATCATATGGTAAGGTTATAGAGTTTCCTATTCCTTTTGGTTTTTCTTCTTCATATATAACTTCTGAATTATCTATTCCATTTGCATATTCCCATATCATTTTACCATATTTTCCAAATGCTTTTATTATTTCTTCTTCATTTTTTATTGCTAAATCTTTTATAGTTTTTATTCCCATTTTATATAATTTAGGTAGACTTCTTTTTCCTACCATAAATAATTCTGAAATTGGAAGCTTCCACATTTTTGTTTCTATCTCATTTTCAAAAAGAGTGTGTACCTTGTTTGGTTTTTCAAAGTCTGATGCCATTTTTGCTAAAAGCTTATTATGAGCTACCCCTAGATTTACAGTAAAGCCTAATTCTTCTTTAACTCTTTTGTTTATTTCATATGCTATTTCTAACAATGTTCTTCCTTTTGGAATATAGTTTGTCATATCCATAAAACATTCGTCTATTGAGAAACGTTCTATTTTATCTGTATATTCTAATAGCATATTATATAATGCATTTGAGTATTTTCTATATACTGTAAAATTGCCTTGATATATTTGTAGGTTTGGACATTTTTTTCTTGCAAAAAATATCGGCTCCCCTGTTTGTATTCCTACTTGTTTTGCTAAGTTACTTTTTGCTAGAACTACTCCTTTCCTTTGTGCTTCATCTCCTCCTATTATTGCTGGTATAGTTCTTATATCTATAGTTTCACCATTCTTTAGCATTTCTACTGCTGTCCATGATAAAAATGCATTGTTAACATCTACATGTAAAATTTGTTTTTCCATATTCAACACCTAAAGTTATTTTAAAACATTTGTTTTGTATTGTCAAGTAATTTTTAAAAATAAAAAGGGCATGAAATTATTATATTCATACCCCTTATTGTTTTGTTATACTGTTATATCATCTGCACAGTCACTTCCCAGATTTCTCTCATTTTCGTACTCGTCATAAAGCTCCTCAAGCTCCTTCTGGTGCTGTGGGTCAGAGTAGAAATCGTCAAAGTCTTCATCTTCTTCCTCATTAGGAACAAGTGTTGGAGTTAATACTGCTAATATAGCCATTAAAGCTACAAAAGCCAAGGTTACTGTTGCTATTACTTTTACTGCTACTTTCAATACCTTTTTCATTTAGTACCCTCCTATAGGTGTTTGTTAGAAATAAATTTCATTTCTAATAGTTAAAAAGTTTACTTTTATAGTTTAACATAATTTCTTATTTTTTGCAACTATTATTTCTATAAATATTCTATTTTTCATTTTTCATGTTTTAACTTTTATTTTATTCTTTTCTATTTTTTGACACTTTTATCACTATAAAAAAGTTTTAATAATTACAACTATTATATAAAACATAATCTTTATTATACAATTTAGAGCTAATATGAAATTATATGTAGGAATTCCAATTGAATTCATTTCATCATATTTGTTGCATATCTTTTCTACATCTTTTTCTGAACATACTCTTTCTTTTTTTATATATTCTTTCATATAATATTCTGCTATATATCTTGCTTTTATCATTGCATCTGTTTCTAAGTACGATCTTATTATATAATATATAAAACTCATCAATGTTAAAATAATGAGTTGAATATATGTATTTTTAATTACTCCAAATATTGTGAGTATTAGAACAATGCCAAAGTATAGCATATATATGTTTGAGTATATAAAATTAAATAACAACATCTTTTTACTTTGCACTGAATGTATACATTCATGTGCTATTGTTTGTATTCTTGTAAAGCTTTCTTTTATGTTTGCTATAAATATTGTATCTGAAATTGCTATATATAGGCTTGTTTTATTGTTTTTGTCTTCGTTTTCTTTAATTTTTACTTTTTCATTTTTTAGTTTTTTTAATATTGATTTACATATTGCTTTATTTTCTGGAAATTTATTTGTTATTTCATCTAATGGTGTTTTTTTTGTATATTCTTTAATCTTTTTTATATTAATATTAAATACAATATATAGAACTCCTATTATTATTAAACATCCTATTAAAATAAATACATATTCCATATTTTTATCTCCTCTTTTTAATTTTATATTTTTAAACAAGTTCCTTCCAGAGTATTGTATAAGTTTTAAAATTCCAATATAAAAAGTCGCATATATTTTGCGACTTTTTTCGACATTTACAGTACGTCTTGTACTGCTTCTGCTATTATTTTGTTTATATCTGCTATCATTACATTGAATTTTACTTCTAAATCAAAGTATTCTTTTATTTCTTTTTTTTCTATAAGTATAGTATACATTTCTTGTAATTTCTTATTTTTTTCTTCTCCTGCTTCTTTTCCTTGAAGAGCTAGCACTTGTACTTCATATCTTAATTTTTCAAATTCATCTATTTTTTGTTTTAGTTCTAAATTATTATTTATATTTTCTTTTGCTTTTTTGTATTGTTTATATTCTTCTGATGTTTTTATTTCGCTTGCTAATTTATTGGCTGTATCGTATACGTTCATGATTTTAATCCTTTCTTTTAATATATGCTATTTTGGTAATTTCTTCGAAGAGCGGTCGATTGGCAATCGCCCCTCCATCAAACCTCAGGTTTGATTATTTACTATTCATTATTAACTATTCACTATGCATTTATGCGTATGCGTGTCTTGCTTTGAATTCTAGTAAATTGTTTATTTCTGCATTTGAATTTTTTGCTTTTTTTGTTTTTTTAGCTTTTTCTTGTGCTAACTCATTTGCTTGTTTTTCTGCCATTGTTTGACATATTGCCTTTTGATATATAAAATGTGTATCTTGCGCTATTTTATTCCAATTATATTCTTGTTTTACTTTTATTTTTGCATTTTTTGAAACTTTGCTTGCTAGTGCGTGGTCATATAATAGTGTTAAAATTGAATCTGCTATTGAATTTGAATTTCCTGCATAGCTTTTCATTCCGTCTAATTCATGCTGTATTATTTCATTTAGCCCTCCTACATCTGAAACTACTGTTGGAATTCCAGCTAGCATTGCTTCTAACGCTACTATTCCAAATGGTTCATATGTACTTGGAAATACTGCAATATCACTACACTTATACATTTTTTGTACTTGTTTTTGATTTAAATATCCTGTAAAATATACTTTATTTCCTATTCCTAATGCTTCTGCTTGGCTTTTTAATTCTTCCATCATGCCACCTTTTCCTGCTATAATAAGCTTTGTATCATGATATCCATTTAATATTTTAGGCATAGCTGAAATTAAATGTTGTATTCCTTTTTCATAAACTAATCTTCCTATATAAAGAATAATTTTTTCATTGTCTAAAGCATATTGTCTTCTAAATTCATAATCTCTATCCACATTATTAAAAGTTGTTATATTTATCCCATTTGGTATTACATTAATTTTATCAAATGGTAATCCAAATAATCCTTGTACGTGCCCTTTCATAAAATTACTATTTACAATTACTTCAGTAGATTCATATGTAAGCATCCATTCAGTATCATTTATATATCTTTGTGTTTCATCATGTATTCCACTATTTCTTCCACTTTCTGTTGCATGTATTGTGGAAACTAATGGTATATCAAAAGAATGTTTTATTGTTTTTGCTGCATTTGCAACTAGCCAATCATGTGCATGTATTACATCAAATTCTTGTCCATTTGCTATTAATTCTGATGCTTTTGCTACTAAATTAAAATTTAATTGCATAATCCATTCTATGAAATTATTAGGTTTTATCATGTAATTGTCTACTCTATATACTTGTACACCTTTATCATCTTCATAATATGGTGTTTCTCCATCTCTATATGTTATTACTGTTACTTCATGTCCGTCTTTTATTAATCTTTTTGATAAATCATGAACAACTCTTGCAATTCCACCTACTATTCTTGGTGGATATTCCCATGTAAGCATTAATATTTTCATATTATAAAATGCCCCTTTCACTCAAATTCTCTTTTGTATATTTTATGATTGTATTGTATACAAGATTTTGATAAAAGTAAACATTTTTTGACGAAATTTTTAAATTTATAAACAATAATTATTATAAAAAACGAATTCAAGAATTTTATGAATTATTATTACTTAAATTCGCTTTTATATTAGTATATTTAATTATTAAAGTTTTTTTATTTTTTGTTTATTTTATTAATTTCTTCTGTTGATAATTCTGTTATTTCTGAAATTTCTTCAATTGACATATTTCTACTTAATAATTTTTTTGCTATTGCTATTTTCCCTTTTTCTATACCTTGTTCTATACCTTTTTCTATACCTTGTTTAATTCCTTGTTCAATTCCTTGCTTTAATCCATCTTCTATAGCATGTTCCATTAAATTTCTTTCATCTCTTATTGCTTTTTCCTTTAATTCAGCTATCCATCTTAATTCTTCATCTTTACTTATTTCTTCTAATTCTTCCATTGCTTCTTTTATCTCTTCATTTTTATCCATAATTTCTAATACCTCCTTATTATTAGGATTGTCTAGAAATAGCATCCATTGAATCAATTTATCATTTGGTTGCTTCTCTATAATTCTCCTTACTTTTGGTATTTCTATTATAAATAACTCTAATTTATCTGTCAAGTTAATAAATCTTGTTTCTTCTTTTATTTTCCAATTTGTACTTATTTCTTCTATATTCTTTGTTTTGTCAAGTTCATAGTCTAATATTATTATTCCTATTACTTTATTTAATTCTTTATAGGGTTTTCCTTTTTCTAATTGACTACTGTATATTCTACTCCAATAATATAAAAATCTTTCTGTTGTATCTTTATTGTCTGCTAATTGTATTTCTATATCACATATTGTTCCATTATCTAATGTTGCCTTTAAATCTAATATTCCTAACTTCTCCTTTGGATATTTTCCTACAACATGTCTATCTTCTAATTTTATCTCTTTTATTTCTTCTTTTGTTATTGACGAAATTATTGCTTTTGTTATTTTTTCATTTCCTTTTTTAAATAAAGAATGAAATACTACATCTATCTTTGGTTTTAATAGTTCTATTTTTTTATTCATTTTATATTTTCTCCTATTTTACATATTTCTATTTATGCATTTTATGCATGATTAATAAACTGATTAATTATTTGTTTTTAACCTTTTTTTCTATTTGTTTTGAGATTATTTTTAGAAATAATTTTTAAGATCTTAAAAGTTTGATAAAAATTCGTAAAGCATAAATTATGCTAAATAGATATTTTATTTATATCATATTTTACAAATATTGTAAACATAACTATTTACTTTTTTATAAATTTTCATCACCTAATTATTTGTAATTTCGACAAATATTACAAATATTCTTTGTTTTTAAATATTTTTCTATTTACTATTGAATTTATTTTATTTTTAATATAATATTATTATTATATTAAATGGTTTATTTTTCTTAAGGAGGAAATTGCATGCCACAAAAAGCAAAAGATGAAGTTAATTTAATTAAAGAAAAAGTTATAAATGAAAAAGGTACTTATAAAAGTGCCTCTACTGTTAATACTAAAACAACTAATAAGTCTAGTAAAAGTTTAAAGTCTAAAGAAACTACGACATATAAATTGTCATCTAATAACAAAGTAATTAATGATACTATTATAGAATATTATGATTTACCATTACATTACAATAAAACCTTTGTTAAAATTCTTTCTCAAAGTCCTACTACTCTTTTTGTATATTGGGATATTTCTGATGAAGATAAAGAAAATTACATTAAACAATATGGTGAATTTTTCTTTAATGATACCAAACCTATTTTGGTAGTTCATAACAATACTAAGAATTATTCTTTTGAAGTTGATATTAATGATTTTGCAAACTCTTGGTATATACATGTACTAGATAGTGATTGTGATTATAGTGTTGAACTTGGTCGTCGTCCTATAAATGAGTATGCTAAGTCTCCTGATTTTTTACAAATATCTACATCAAATGATATCAAGTCTCCTAATGACCATATTTTATTTGATACTTTAAATGATAATATTTATTTTAGGAATATTAAAACAAATACTACTAGCAAAAAAGATATTTCTTTATCTTCTTTAAGTAGAGTTAGTAAAATATATAATGTTAAGCATTTTTATGAAAATATGTATAAAGGTGAATGTATTGATTTTAATAGATTAGATTTTAATAGATTGCCATCGTCTTAAATAAGTGCTAAAAAAGTGATTTTACCCTAATGCTGAACAATACTAGGCCTTACAATTTAATTTAAAATAGCATACTTTTCTATTATAGAACAAAAGTAGGTTTTAACCCCATAATATAAAAAGGAGAAAAATTTATGAACACTATCGAACCAAAAGGATATGTTAGCTTTGTGCTTCATGCACATTTGCCTTTTATACATCACCCTGAAAGTGAAGATTATTTGGAGGAACAATGGTTATATGAAGCTATTTCTGAAACCTATATTCCTCTTATTTTAAATTTTCAAAAGCTAATAGAGGAAAAAGTAGATTTTCGTATTACTATGTCTATGACTCCCCCTCTTTTAAATATGCTTGATAATAAACTTTTACAAAGAAGATATATTAAATATTTAAAGAAGCATATTGAACTTGCAAAAAAAGAAATAGAAAGAACTAAGGATAATGATAATATAAATAAACTTTCTAAATATTATTTTGAACGTTATTCTAATGATTTACACATTTTTAAAGATGTATATAATTGTAACTTAATAAATGCTTTTAAGTATTTTCAAGATATTGGTGTTTTAGAAATTATTACTTGTGGTGCTACACATGGATATTTTCCTATTCTATACATTACAGAACAAACTATTAAAGCTCAAATTGCTGTTGGAGTACAAACTTATAAAAAATATTTTGGTAAAAACCCTCGTGGTATTTGGCTTCCCGAATGTGGTTATGTTCCAGAAGCTGATAAATATTTAAAGGAATTTGGTATAGAATATATTATTACTGAATCACATGGAATTTTATATGCTAATCCTACTCCTTTATATGGTACATATTCACCTATTGTTTCACCTAATGGTATTACATGCTTTGGTCGTGATATGGAGTCTTCTAGACAAGTATGGAGTTCTATAAATGGTTATCCTGGTGATTTTAATTATAGAGAATTTTATAAAGATATTGGATACGATGCTCCATATGATTATATAAAACCTTATATTGCTCACAATGGTGTTAGAGTTCATACTGGAATTAAATATCATCGAATTACTAGTAAGACTGAGGAAAAAGATATTTATAATTTACAATGGGCTGAAGATTCTGCTCAAAAACAAGCAAGTCATTTTATGAATTCTAGGATAAATCAAATTGATGCAGTAAGTACTTATATGGATAAACCTCCTATAATTTTATGTCCTTATGATGCTGAACTCTATGGCCATTGGTGGTATGAGGGACCTTATTGGTTATATATTTTATTTAAAAAAATATTTTTTGACCAAAATAACTTCAAACTTATTACTCCTAGTGAATATATTGACAAATACCCTGAAATGCAAATTTCTACACCTTGCCATTCAAGTTGGGGCGCTAATGGATATAGTGAAGTGTGGCTAAATGAAACAAATGACTATGCCCACAAACATTTACATATTATTGGTGAAAAGATGGTAGAAATTGCTCATAATTTTTATAATGAAACTGATAATTTAAAAATAAGACTTATTAACCAATGTGCTAGAGAAGTTTTGCTTGCACAAAGTAGTGATTGGCTATTTATTATAACAAATGGAACTATGGTTGATTATGCTAAAAAGAGAATTAAAGACCATGTTGGAAGATTTTATAAATTATATGAACAGTTAATTAATAACAAGATTGATGAATTATTCTTAAAAAGCGTTGAAGAAAAAGATTGTATCTTTCATGAAATTGATTTTAAAATTTATTTTTAATATTGCACAAGTTACCAAAATTACCCTTTCTGAATAAAATATGTATATCTAAAGGTTTTTTAGTAGATACTATTACATATAAATCGTGAAAGGGGATTTTTTTTGCTCATGAAATCTTTTTGTATAAAAACTAATAATGACAATATTATAAATTATCTACTAAATAATTTATCATGTATGGATCTTGAAGATATCTATTTTGTAAGCAAGAAATTTAAAATATATAAAAATGTGATTATTCATTATAAAGGTTCAAAGGAGAGCGAATTTCTAAGTTTAATTTCATCTTTAATAACAGATTGTACTCTATTATTCTTTGAACCAATATTAATTAGAAGATGTATAAATTTAAACTATTTCTATTTTGATGATTTTGAAAAAAAGCTAATTGAAAAAAATTGTTATAGTTATATACAAGTAGATGAAGACAAAACATTAAAGAATAGAAAAGATGAAATATGGATTAATGTATTAAATTATTTACTTGAAAATAAAAGTATGATTCTTGATGGTTTCGTTAATTTCAGGCTAGAAAATTACCTAGATACTGTTAATGATATTGTAGATTATTCTGTAAATAAATATATTGTAGAAAAAGAATATACCGAATTTATTAATTTACTAAAAATATACATTGATTCCAAACAATCTGAAGCTGATTTAGTACATTTAGTTTATACTAATGGGGAATCTATTTTATTGGATTCTAGCAGAAATATTATTTCTCTTAGTGATAACATTTTTAATGCAAAATATTTATCTGATATATCTTTTTCATCAAATGATTATGCTTTAAATTCACTGCTTACTTTATTACCAAAACGAATAGAGCTTCATGTTATCGGTTATGAAGATGAATTTATTAACACTTTAAAGCTTATATTTGGTAATAGAATTTTTATATGTAGAGATTGTAATATATGTAGAACTTATAAAATATTGACAAATACAAAAGGGGTTTAGATATTATCTAAACCACCTTTTATGTTATATAAGCTTTCATAACCTTGACTTGAAAGTATATCAATTGCTTTTTTACTTCTATTACCTGATTGACAATACACAACAATTGTACATTCTTTATTTTTTATAGTATTTTCTGACATCTTAGAAAGATCATATAAAGGTATATTTATACTGCATTCTAGATGCCCTTCTTTATATTCTTGTGGACTTCTTACATCAAGTAAAATTGCTTCTTTGTCATTTTTTAATATTACTTTCGCATTTTCGTAATCTATTTCATTTGTTTTGCAATCTCTATTTCTTTTTAATATTCCTTTTATAGCTTTATAAATTTTTGTATTCATTTTTTCTCTCCCTTTCATATTTTTTATTTGTTATTTTTCTATTTAAGTTCAAAGGCAGACGCAAGGCCTGCCCCTACATTGAATTGTAGGTTTGTACTCTTCACTTCTTTATTGTTTTGTAGGGGTCTCCGCCTTCGGCGACCCCTACAATTTTAAATAGATTTTCCTACTCCATAATAAAAGGACATCTTAATATATAATATTAAATATGTCCTTTTTTGTTTACTTTATTCTTATTTTTTCTTTGCTTCTTGCATACTTCTTTGTGTTTTTTCTTCTAATTCATTAAATACTGCTAAGCTAACCACTACATATATTGCAAGACACATTGGAATTGTTAGTGCATTTACTGGTATTCTTACTATTGCTATTATGCTTACAAATAATGCTACACCCAATACATTCATTCCTATTATTTTTCCTAATACTTCTAATATATTTATTTTTCTAAAACGTATTCCTGCATATATTAAAATAATTGCTAGTGATATTGCTACTGGCATTATGAATGGCTTTGCAATATCTCTTATTCTTAGGTTTGAATTTTGTGTTACTTTTATATCTTCTTTAACTGTATTTTCTAACCCATATTTTTCATTTATTTTAACATTTAATTGTTCAATTTGTTCATCTGTTATGTCTTTTACTGTGATAGCTACAATTTCTTCATATAGTTCTACTTTTTGGACTATAACTTTGTTGTTTCCAATTACCTCTTTAACTATATTCTTAATGTCACTACTTTCAAATTCTTTTCCTATATAAACTGATACTTGTTTATTTGGTGAATATTTTAAACTAACGTTAAACCCTGCAAATGCTATTACAATTATTCCTATTATAATAATACAAGCTAAAACTATATATGCTATTTTTTTCTTTTCCATATTCTTTTCCTCCTTAGTTTTCTAGTAATAATGCTCTTGTAATTATTACATTATACAATAATGAAATTGCAATTCCCCAGAATATTACTGTTCCGAAACTAAATGTCCAAAGCCAACTATTAAATGCAAATACTACTGCTATTACTGCTATTGGTACTAATATAAGCATTATCCTTAATATAGCTTTTTCAAATGCTCTTTCTATATTTTCCATTTTCTTATTGTTTTCTAATACTTTAACTATTGTTATATATGTTACGAATATTGATAAAATTATTGCTACTAAACCATATATCGTTATTACTATATTTGTATATCTTAATACTAGTAATAATGTTGCAATATAACCTATTAAACTAATACTTGACAATATTCCTTTTTCTTTATATTTTATAATTAAACATATCATTCCTATTGTTAATGCAATAATAGCTAAAGATATAAATAATGCTATGTTATCATTTTCTACTTCTGATGCAATATATTGATTGTTTGCTATTTCATAAACTATTGGCATTTTTCCATTATTTAATAATGCTGATAAATTATTCGCATTTGTTAAACTAGCTTGCATTTCTTCTGCTGAACTTGAAGAACTTGAACCTACTGATAATTGTAATACTCCATTTGTAACTTCTTCTTCAAAATGTGTAGTAATGATTGCTCCACCATCTAGTTTTAATGTAATTTCTTTATTTTTTGTAGTTTCTTCTCCAGTTTCTTCATTGGTTGTTTTTGTTGCAACATAAGTATTTGTTATATTCCTAAATTTCTCTGTTCCTTCTTTGTTAAACTCTATATTCACAAATACAGTTGTAGTTCCATATGAGGTTGTTCCATATCCTGCTTTTACAGATTTTAAGTCGTCATTTGTCATTAATACTTCGTTTGTATCTTTATCTACTACTTCAAATTTTCCTTGAGAAGCTATTTGTGATACTATAACATCTGTATTTTCGTCTTCTGGAATATTTAATACTATGTCTCCATTTTCTTCATTTAACCTAATTTCATAAGCTGATAATCCCATTGTTTTTAATCTTTTTTCTATAATAGTTTTTGTTTGCTTATAATTTTCTTTTACTAATACACTCTCATCATTTTTTGCTTTTTCCTCAGATGATGCCACTTTAGTAGTAGTATCTGTAGAAGCAATTACTTTTCCTTCTTCATCATAATTTATTTTTTCTTTAGAAGTATCTACATTTATATCTATTCTTCTATAACCTTCTAAATCCATTCCCAAATTGTAATCTTTAATTATATTTACCATTCTACCTTTATCT
>CATLFA010000027.1 GCA_949927585.1 uncultured Clostridiaceae bacterium | reverse complement strand
GTATTAATTTGTATTATCAAGATTTAGAAGAAACAATTAATGTAGAAGAAATAGAAATAAATAAAAATATAGATAAAGTGGTAGAACAAGCTTTAAAAATAGGAAGAAGCGGAAATATTGTAAAAGATAACTATGATATACTATTTACTTTATTATTTCAAAAAAAATTAGAAGTAAATATAAATTATAATGAAGAAAAATTAAATAAAAAAATAGAAGAAATAAGTAAAAAGCTTCCAGGAACATTAATAGAAAATAATTATTATATTGAGAAAGAAGAGTTAATAATTAAAAGAGGGAAAGACGGCATAATAGCTGAAAAAGAAAAGACAAATAAGCTAATAAAAGAAGCAGTAAAATCTACAGAAAAAAATATAACAATACCTATAAAACAAGCAAAAATAGAAGAAATAGACATTAATAAAATACATAATGAAATATTTAAAGAACCTAAAGATGCATATATAACTACAAATCCAACGAAAGTATATGCACATATAAATGGAATTGATTTTGCAATATCGGCTGATGAAATAAATAAAATATTACAAGAGGAAAAGGAAGAATATATAATACCTTTAAAAATAACAATTCCAGAAGTAACTTTAGAATCAATAGCAGGGCAAGCATTCCCAAATAAACTAGCAGAATTTACTACTAGGTATGATGTGACAAATAAAAATAGGAGTACAAATTTAGAGCTTTCTTCAGAAAAAGTTAATGGAACAATAGTATTGCCAGGAGAACTATTTTCATATAACAAAATAGTTGGAGAAAGAACTATTTCGGCAGGATATAAAGAAGCAGCAATATATTCAGGAGGAAAAGTAGTTCAAGGAATAGGTGGAGGAATTTGCCAATTATCTTCAACTTTATATAATGCAGTATTATATGCAAACTTAGAAATAACAAGTAGAACAAATCATAGATTTTTAACTTCATATGTTCAAGCAGGAAGAGATGCAACAGTTTCTTGGGGGACAATAGACTTTTGTTTTAAAAATACAAGAAATTACCCAATAAAAATAGTAAGTAATGTGTCAAATGGAATTGTAAGAGTAAGTATACATGGAATGCAAGAAGAAAAAGAATATGAAGTAGAATTACAAACAAAAACATTAGAAACTATTCCTTATAAAACAAACTATATAAATGATAATACTTTAGAAGAAGGAGTAGAAATAATAGAACAAAATGGTTCAAATGGAGTAAAAAGCGAAACTTATAAAATAATAAAACAAAATGGAGCAGTAATAAGTAAAAGTTTATTATCTTCAGACACATATAGTAGTTTAGAAAAAGTAATAAGAAGAGGTACCAAAAAAGTTAAAAGTCAAGCAAGCACACAAATAAAAAGCCAAGAAGAAAATATAATAGAAACTGATTGACAAATACATTCAATGGTATTATAATAATACCATTGAAATATTTATGCACCACTAGCTCAGTTGGTAGAGCAGCTGACTCTTAATCAGAAGGTCCGGGGTTCGACCCCCCGGTGGTGCACCAATAATCGTTGCTAATGCTTCTCAGTAAATAATTAATATTCAACAACGAAAAATATTTAATTTATAGAGAAATACATTTAAAATTATTCGCTATTAATAAAAAAAGAAGGCTAACAATTTAAATATTGTTAGCTTTTTTAAAATTTATGGCATAATTTTTCATATATTAGTTTAATTTTGTTTTTAAATCTTCCAATGTTCTTCCAAATTTATAATTAAACATATCATTTTCTCCCATTTTTATTCCAATATATACTAGTCCGTTATCTTCTCTATCTAACATTGTACTACCTGCTTTATTTAAAGGATTATAACTGTAAGTACATTTAAATAAATACCATTCTCCTGACTTACTATCTAAAATAGCATTTTTACTTGTTATTTTTCCTATTGAATAAGAAGCATTTAGGTAATATTTATTTTCAACCTTAATAACTTGTAGAGCAGCGGCTCTAGCGTCTGTTTCTATGGAAGTACTAGAATTACTATTACTACTATTATTATTCCCAAATATTCCTATATTTTTTAAAACTAAAAAACCTGCTATGACACAAATAATTATGAATATAACAACAGCTAAATTTGTGTTTTTTTGTGATGTATTATTTTGTGCTTGAATATTATTTTCATTATTTACATTTGTCTCTTCATTATTTATAGTTATTTCTTCTATTTTATTGCCACAGCTAGAGCAAAAAGTACTTCCTTTTTTTATTTTTGTTCCACAATTGCTACAAAATATATAATTTTCATTATTAGTTTTAGTTTCATTAGTTTCTGACATATTATTTGTAATATTATTACTCTCTTCACCAACAACGTGGAAATTACTTATAGTTCCATCCCATATACATTCAACTATTATATCTGTATCTGCAACATTAATATCTAAAATTTTAGTTTTTTGCAATCCTACTTTATATTGTACTTTGTGTACACCTTTAGATAACTTTTTTGTTAAATTATTTTTAAAATCAATTTTGCCAATATATTCATTATCAACAAATACACTCCATTTGCTATTTACAGCTATACCTACTTTGGTTACTTCAAATATAACATTTCTTTCTTCCATATTTTATCCCCCTAAAATTTATTTACTATTTAAATTATTATAGTATAAAACTTAAAGGGTGTCAAAATATTTCCTACTAATTTTCTAAAAACATATATATTAATAATTTATTAAAATTGACTGAAATATTGACAACAAATAAAAATAGTAATAAACTTTAACTATAAAATAAACAAAGGAAGTGAAAAAATATGCAATATTTAAAAGATTTATTAAAAAAATCAGGCTGGATGTCAATTGCTGAATCACTAGTATTTGCTATTCTTGGAATAATATTAATATGGCAGAAAGATGCAATTATGTCTATGATAGCATATATTTTAGGAGCAGTATTTATTCTTTTAGGAATAATAAAAGTAATAAACTATGTACAAACAAAAAGTAAAAGTGACTTATATAATTATGAACTAGTTTATGGAATAATGGCAGTAATAATAGGAATAGTAATAATGGTATATAGTAGTACAATAAGCAAGATATTTGGAATAATAATTGGTATGTGGATTGTATATAGTAGTGTTGTAAGAGCAAGCTCAGCACTAAAATTAAAACAAATAAAATCTAATATATGGATATATAGTTTAGTAATAGCAATTATTATGCTTATATGTGGACTAGTTGTAATATTTAATACAGGAGCTATTCCAGCCACAATAGGAGCAATAATGATAACATATGCTGTGCTAGATATAATTGAAAATGTTATATTTATAAATAATGTAAAAAAATTAGGATAAAATACATAATAAAAAATCACTTTTATAGTGATTTTTTATTATGTAAAACTATACAAATTTTGAAAAATATGTTATAATACTAATATTGGAAAAAATAAAGGGGTGATAACTATGTTAAAAATGTATAAAACAGATGTAGAAACAAATAAAACAGAAGAAACAAAAAAATTCGAAAAGGGAAATTGGATAAACATGGTTGCTCCGACTGAAGAAGAAATAAAAAAAGTATGCAAAAAATTAAAAATAGATGAAGCCTTTATACGTTATTCACTTGACTACGAAGAAAAAGCCAGAATTGACTATGAAGAAGATGATGGCACAACATTATTCATTATAGATGTACCAGTTATAGAAAAAGAAGACAAAGAAGAAGTATATTCAACAATGCCTTTAGGAATGATAGTAGTAAGAGATGACTATTTTATAACAGTTTCATTAAAACAAAATAGAGTAATAACAGAACTTGAAAAAAGTAAAACAAAAAATACAACAATAACATATAAAAAAAGTAGAATGATATTACAAGTATTTTATAAAAATGCAGAATTATATTTAAAATACCTAAAAAAGATTAATAAAGAAACAGAAATTGCAGAAAGTGTACTAAAAAATTCACAAAAAAATAAAGAACTATTAAAAATGCTTTCATTAGAAAAAAGTTTAGTGTATTTTACAACATCACTAAAGTCGAATGAAGTAGTAATGGAAAAAACATTAAGAGGAAAAATAATAAAATTATATGAAGAAGATGAAGACATATTAGAAGATGCAATTATAGAAAACAAACAAGCTATAGAAATGGCAAAAATATATAATGACATTTTAAGTGGAACAATGGATGCATATGCATCTATAATTTCAAATAACCTAAATGGAGTAATGAAATTCTTAACATCAATAACAATAATACTTGCAATACCAACAATGATAGCAAGTTATTGGGGAATGAATGTAAAAGTACCAATGCAAAATATGGATAGTCCATGGCCATTTTTCTCTGTTGTAATTCTATCTATCATTTTAGGAGTAATTGCAATGATATGGCTTAAAAAGAAAGATATGCTAGACTAAAAAGGACCACACGAAAGAGATGGTCCTTTTCGTTGCAAATTTGGAACGCATCGAAAACAGCTTAAAAAGTAAGGAAATATCAAAAATTAAAATTTCAAATAATTTACTAATTTTCCAATAAAAACAAAATAAATTATTAATAGAATAGCAAAAAATGTATATACTAAGATTAAAAATAATTTAAATGGAAGGAGAGAAAAACATGAAAATTATAGATACAATAGCTCTTATATTAATAATTATAGGTGCAATAAACTGGGGACTAGTAGGAATATTTAATTTTAATTTAGTAGAAGCAATATTCGGAGGAATATCTATTATAACTAGAATTATTTATATTTTAGTAGGAATTTCTGGATTATGGGGAATAAAGTTAATATTTGATAGACATTAAAATAAAAAGATTTAGGAAATTTTAAAATCCTAAATCTTTTTTGATATTAAAATATACGAATTCTATATTTTAAGAATTTATTAGGTAAAATTATTCTAAGTTCAATTTTTTACGAACAATATAATAGGTATCAACAATTTCTGCTATTTCATCTTTATAAGAAACACTATCTAATTTTTTTTCAGATGATAAATCAATAGAAAAATCATTAAATATATATCCTCTAGTTTCTTTATTAATTAATATTTGAGAAATGACAGAAGTTGATAAACAATTAGAATCACCTACTAATATATTAGGTAAAACATAAACATTAATACAAACTACCTCATCAGTTTCGTATTGAAGCCGACCCATAAAATTGTTAGTAACAAACATATAATTACCTCTCTTTCAAAAGCACCAATTAATAGTAACATGAGAATTATAACACATAAATAAACATAAAGCAATAAAACCCTTGAAAAAAATAATAACATCATATATAATAAGTAAGAAAAATTCCCAAAAGTGACAGATACCCCATTTGGAAACGTCCCCAATGGGAAAAATGGGAAAAAACGAGGAGGAAGAAACATGTTAAATGCAGTTGGAGTGACAGTGCGTTTTGGTAAAAGAACACTATTTGAAGATGTAAATATAAAATTTAATAAAGGTTGTTGCTATGGAATAATTGGAGCAAATGGAGCAGGAAAATCTACTTTTTTAAAAATATTATCAGGTGAATTAGAGCCAAGTAAAGGTGAAGTTACAAAGGAAAAAGGAGAAAGACTTTCTGTTTTAAAACAAGACCACTTTGCTTTTGAAGAATATACAGTAATGGATACTGTTATAATGGGAAATGAAGAATTATATAAAATAATGAAAGAAAAAGATGCTATATATGCAAAACCAGATTTTAATGAAGAAGATGGAATGAAAGCAGCAAAGTTAGAAGAACGTTTTGCAGAACTAGATGGATGGAATGCAGAAAGTGACGCAGCTCAACTTTTAAACGATTTGGGAATAGAAACTCAGAATCATTATAAATTAATGAGTGAAATGGAAGCAAAAGAAAAAGTAAAAGTACTTTTAGCACAAGCATTATTTGGAAATCCAGATATATTATTACTAGATGAGCCTACAAACGACTTAGACTTAAAAAGTATAAACTGGTTAGAAGAATTCTTAATAAACTTTGAAAATACTGTAATAGTAGTATCACACGATAGATATTTTCTAAACAAAGTATGTACACACATAGCAGATGTAGACTTTGGACAAATAAAAGTATTCCCAGGAAACTATGATTTCTGGTATGAATCAAGCCAACTTCTATTAAAGCAAATGAAAGAACAAAATAAGAAGAAAGAAGAAAAAATAAAAGAATTACAAGCTTTCATAGCAAGGTTTAGTGCAAATGCTTCAAAATCAAAGCAAGCAACATCAAGAAAAAAATCATTAGAAAAAATAGAGTTAGATGAAATAAAACCATCAAATAGAAGATATCCATACATAGACTTCAAACCAGATAGAGAGCCAGGAAAAGAAATATTAAAAGTAAAAAATATATCAAAAACAATAAATGGAGAAAAATTATTAGATAATGTATCGTTTGTAGTAAAAGAAGGCGACAAAATAGCATTTATGGCAGATAACGAAAATGCAAAAACAGTATTATTTCAAATAATAGCAGGGGAACTAGAGCCAGATGAAGGTGTAGTCGAGTGGGGAACAACAATAACAAATACATATTTTCCTAAGGATAATAACTATTTATTTGAAGAAGACATGTCAATAACAGATTGGTTACGTCAGTATTCAAAAGATCCAGACGAAACATATGTAAGAAGCTTTTTAGGAAGAATGTTATTCTCAGGTGAAGAAGCATTAAAATATGTAAAAGTACTATCAGGAGGAGAAAAAGTAAGATGTGTACTTTCAAAAATGATGCTATCAGGTGCAAATTTATTAATAATGGATGAACCAACAAACCACTTAGATATGGAAAGTATAACAGCATTAAACGAAGGAATGAAAAAATTCATTGGTAATATCATATTTACATCACACGACCACCAACTAACACAAACAGTAGCAAATAGAATAATAGATATTAAGTTAGATAAAGTAGTAGATAGAGAAGTAACTTATAATGAATATTTAGGAATAGAGTAATTTAGTAAAGAAAAAAATCAGTATAGATGAAATAATTATTGAAGGATGAGATTTTCCATTTTTAAAACACAAATAAAAAGAAGAGAAACAGTAGAAATGAACCTACTGTTTTTCTTGACTTTTATAATTTATTTGTGATAGTATGAAGTAAGTAAAAAAATAGGAGGACAAATATATGTCATTTAAGGAAGATATTAAAGTAAAAAATTATTTTATGGGAAATTATTCTAAAAAAGAGGTACTAAATACTTTTGATTTCATACTAAAAAGAATTGGAAGAATAGGAGAAATAGAAGGAAATGTGCAAAATACTAAAATAACACGGAATTGATGGAGATGTTATTACAGTAGAAATTAAAACAAAAGATAGTAATAATGTATATATATATAGATTAAGCCTACAATTCGATAAAATGGAAAATAATGAGCTTACAAGAGAAGCAAAAATAAAATCAGTACAAAGAGTTGGAAAAGCTATTGAACTTAAAGAAAAAGCAACGGCTGAAGAAAAAGAAAAATACTATGAAGGTGTAACTGACTATTGGGTAGAGAAAGAAGAAGGGCAAAAAAGAATAAAAGATATACAAGAAGCAAATAAATTAATTAGTAATTATACAAAAGAAGATTTATTACAAATATCAGATACAATGATAAAAACAAGTATTAAAACAGAAGAGTTAATAGGTCAAGTACAAGATAGAAAAATAACAAAAATAGAAGGAAATCAAGTAACAGTTACTATAAAAACAAAAGATAATAAAGAAATAATAAGAATATACAATATGGATTTAGATTTTGATAAAATGACAAATTTAACATATGGTAAAGGAGCAAGAATAGCATCACCAATAAGAGTAGGTTCAGCAGTAGAAGTAAAAAATATAGAAGGAAATGACCAAAGAGAAGAATACTTTGATAAAATTACAGACTTCTGGGATAAAAGTGAAAAACAAAAAAATCAAGAAAAATAAAATAAAGATAAAGGGTGTCCCATCCATGTTGTTTTAACTTAGGAAAGGGGCATTCATACTATATACGGAGGAAATAAAATGAATATTACAAAAATAATAGCAGAAGAATTACAAGTAAAAGAAAGTCAAGTAGAGGCTACTGTTAAACTTATTGATGATGGAAATACTATTCCATTTATTGCACGTTATAGAAAAGAGGCTACTGGAGGGCTTTCTGATGAACAACTTCGTGATTTAGGAGATAGACTAAATTATTTGAGAAACTTAGAAGCAAGAAAAGGGGAAGTAGTAAATTCTATTGAAGGGCAAGGAAAACTTACAGATGAAATAGTAGTGGCTTTAGAACTAGCTAAAACTTTAGCAGAAGTTGAAGATATATATAGACCATATAAACAAAAGAAAAGAACAAGAGCAACAATGGCTAAGGAAAAAGGTTTAGAGCCTTTAGCTGAAATTATAATAAAACAAGAAGATAAGAGAAATATAGAAGAAATAGCAAAAGAATTCACAAATAGTGAAAAAGGTGTGGAAAATATAGAAGATGCAATAGCTGGTGCAAAAGATATTATTGCCGAAAATATTTCAGATAATGCAGAATATAGAAAACAAATAAAAAGATTAATTTATAGAGAAGGATTAATAGAGACTAAAGCATCTAAAGAAGATGAAAAATCTAATTATGAAATGTATTATGAATTTAGTGAAAAAGTAAATAGAATTCCAAGTCACAGAATTTTAGCTATAAATAGAGGAGAAAAAGAAGAATTCTTAAAAGTAAAAATAGAAAAACAAGAAGAAAAAATATTTGAAATACTTCAAAAAGATATTATAAAAAATAGACAATATGAAGAAATATTAAAAGATACAATAGAGGACAGTTGGAAACGATTAATAGAGCCTTCAATAGATAGAGAAATTAGAAGTGATTTAACTGAAAAAGCAGAAGAACAAGCAATAAAAGTATTTGGACAAAATGCTAAACAATTACTTTTAGGTGCACCTTTAAAAGGTTTAACAGTAATAGGTTTTGACCCTGCATATAGAACAGGTTGCAAAATAGCTGTAATTGATGAAACAGGAAAACTCTTAGATACAACAACAATATATCCAACAGAGCCACAAAATGACGTAGAAGGAGCTAAAAAAGTATTAATAGGTTTAATTGCAAAATATGATGTAGATATGTTTGCAATAGGAAATGGAACAGCATCACGTGAATCAGAGATATTTGTTGCAGATATTATTAAAGAAGTAAAAGAAAAATATGGTAAAGAAGTACATTATGCAATAGTATCAGAAGCGGGAGCTAGCGTATATTCAGCATCAAAGCTTGCAACAGAAGAGTATCCAGACATAAACGTTTCATTAAGAGGAGCAATATCAATAGCAAGAAGACTTCAAGACCCACTAGCAGAACTTGTAAAAATAGAACCAAAAGCAATAGGAGTAGGGCAATATCAACATGATGTAGACCAAAAGAAACTAGGAGAAAGCTTAACTGGAGTAGTAGAAGATGCCGTAAACAAAGTAGGTGTAGATGTAAACACAGCAACACCATCACTACTTTCATATGTTGCGGGTGTAAATAAAACAATAGCAAATAATATAGTAAAATATAGAGATGAAAACGGAAAAATAAAAGAAAGAAAAGAACTATTAAAAGTTCCAAAACTAGGAAAAGTAGCATTTGAACAATGTGCAGGTTTCATAAGAGTACCAGAAGGTAAGAACCCACTAGAAATAACTGGAGTACACCCAGAAAGTTATGAAACAGCAGAAAAACTTTTAGAGTTAATAGGATATAGCAAAAAGGATTTAAACGATAAAGAAAAATTAAAAGAAATAAAAGAAAAGCTAGCATATATAAAAATAGATAAAATATCAAAAGAACTACAAGTGGGAGAAATGACATTAAAAGATATAATAGAAGAACTTTCAAAACCAGGAAGAGACCCACGTGAAGAAATGCCAAAACCAGTATTACGTAGTGATGTACTAAAATTTGAAGATCTAAGAGAAGGTCAAATACTAACAGGAACAGTAAGAAATGTAATAGACTTTGGAGCATTTGTAGATATAGGCGTAAAACATGATGGACTAGTACATATTTCTGAAATGAGTGAAAAGTTTGTAAAAAATCCTTCAGAAATAGTGTCAGTAGGAGATATAGTAAAAGTAAAAGTAATTGCAATAGATATAGAGAGGCAAAAAGTAAAACTTAGTATGAAAATATAGGAAAAAAATAGATTAGGTAAAATGAAGTGAACTTTTTTGGATTTACTTCAATATATCTAATCTATTTTTAATTTACTCATGCCAACCTTTTATATTATTTCTTTTAATAACGCCCATCAAATTAGCCCTAACCATAGGAATGTCTAAATTAAGCTTATATAACAAATCTTTCATATACTCTCTTTTAGAAACCCCATCCATAGGACAATTTTTTTTCATTACTTCAATATTATTACGTTTAACAAACTTTTTAATTTCCTTTTCAGGAGTCATAATTAAAGGCCTAATAACTGTAATATTTGATCTATCCATATATGTACTTGGACCAAAAGTAGAAAAAGCGCCAGTTAAAAACAAATTCATTAAAAATGTTTCTAAAACATCATCTTCATTATGGCCTAAAGCTATTTTATTACAACCTTCTCTAATAGCAACTGAATTTAAAATACCCCTACGAATATTAGCACATAATGAACAAGGTCTTTTTTCCTGTCTTATATCAAAAACAATTTCCTTAATATGACTTTCTTCAATGATTAAAGGAACACCAATTTCATCACAAGTTTTTTGTAAAAAGTTTCTATCGAAAAATTCAAAACCAGGATCAACACTAAGTGCAACAATTTCAAAATCTTTATCAAAATAAGTTTGAAGTTGTTTTAATCCCATAAGCATAGTAATAGAATCCTTACCGCCAGATAAGCACACAGCTATTTTATCACCATTTTCTATCATATTATAACTTCTAATAGTTTTCCTCATAGAACTAAGTATTTTTTGCATAAATAAAACTCCTTTCAAACCGTAGGAAAAGTCCTTACTTAGATTTTTAGAATTTTCATCATATAGACCAAAAGCTCTTAGAAGCTAAGTATGTGAATTTATATAAAAGTTTTATAATTTTTATTATTTAAATTCACTTTCGTTCCAAATTGGAATACAAGGGACACTCCTTGAGTCATATATTTTAATTTATATTAACTACGAAATATTATAACATAAAAATAACCAAAATGAAATATTGATTTTTTGTAGTAAGTATAGTAAAATAAGAAAGTAAAATGTTCTGGTAGCTCAGTAGGATAGAGCGACAGCCTCCTAAGCTGTAGGTCGCAGGTTCGATTCCTGTCCAGAACACCATTTTTATATTGGAGGAAAAATGGTAATATGGAAGAAAAATTTATGAAAGAAGCTCTAAAGGAAGCTAAAAAAGCATATAATAAATTAGAAGTACCTGTAGGGGCTGTAATTGTAAAAGATGGACAAATTATATCAAGAGCACACAATTTAAAGGAAAGTAAAAAGGATACAACAAAACATGCAGAAATATTAGCGATACAAAAAGCTAGTAAAAAATTAGATTCATGGAGATTATTAGACTGTGAGATGTACGTAACATTAGAGCCATGTACTATGTGTGCAGGAGCAATAATACAGGCAAGGGTAGGAAAACTTTATATAGGAACAATGGACTATAAAACAGGAGCATGTGGAAGTGTACTTAATGTTTTAAAAGATTATCCATTTAATCATAAAGTAGAATATGAAACAGGAATTTTAAAAGATGAATGTGAGAATATATTACAAAGATTTTTTAAAGAGTTAAGAAAAAATAAAAAATTGTAAAGGCGACTATTAGTCGTCTGACTTTCGAGGAAAAGGTTTAAATGAAGAATGAATAGTAAATGCTGAGTGTGATTTGGAGTGGTATCGAAGCGGTCATAACGAAGCTGTCTCGAAAACAGTTAACCATGAAAAGTGGTACGTGGGTTCGAATCCCACTCACTCCGCCAAAAAGAAAACAAAGGAGAAATTTAAATGCAAACTCAAATAAAAGAAAAAATAAAAACAGCAATTGCCTTTATAATATTAGTAATAATAATATTTATATCCATAATAATTACATACAAATATAGTATAGAAGGTGAAACAAACATGCCATTCAAACTTTCAAAAATAGTAATAGGAAGCATGGTAGTGAGTTCAGATAATCCAATACAAAATGGTGGTATAGAGAACGAAATAGTACAAAATAATGGAATATATTTTGAAATAAAAAAGAACGAAAAATATAGAAAAGATGCAGTAATAGATAGTGTTACCATAGACAATATAAATATAACTAAAACACCACAAAAAGGATATATAAAAACATTTATGCCAAATACAACTGAAAATAAAAAATTTACATACTCAAATGACTTTATATTAGAAGGAAATAGATTAACATATAAGGGAGCATCAAAAAGTGATACAACTACACTTGAAATAAATAATCAAGGGGGAATAGTTGCAATTACCTTTGGAAATACAGAACTTGGAAAATATACTTTAACAGCGGAAGATTTAGTAATTGATGGTACAATGTTAAACACTATGAATATAACAGATGAAGATATAAAATTTTCAGTTAATTTTGATATAATAATAGATACAGAAGGTAAAAAATATAAAAGCAATATGACTCTTAATTTACCTATTTCAGAAATTACAACAGAAGGTAAAGCAAGTTTAGAAATAACAGATACTAGTAAATATATATTCAAAAGAATGAAAGAATAATTTTTAAATTAGGAAGCTTACAATTAAAATCTGCTCTTAGTAAATAATAAATTTTATATTTGGCCCTCCAAGACAAAGGGTCTTCAATTACCTAAGATGAGTTGCCTAATACTTGATTACGAAAATAAAATATATTATTTACTTTACACTAGTGTAGAATTAAAGGTTATGCACTTCAACTTTAAGACAATTGCTTGAAATTATTTTTCTAAAATACTTGATAAAAC
The DNA here is from genome assembly GCA_949927585.1 of uncultured Clostridiaceae bacterium. Taxonomy (GTDB): domain Bacteria; phylum Bacillota; class Clostridia; order TANB77; family CAG-508; genus UMGS1663. The sequence goes on along the minus strand of CATLFA010000027.1, from coordinate 9,081 downwards.
TAAAAAAAGTATATATAATAAAAAAGGTATAAGAAATTTGGTTTCTGTATGGAGGACATTCAATGTAAGCCTATGAATCTTGTCAGGTCCGGAAGGAAGCAGCAATAAGTAGTCACTTATATGTGAATGTTTTCCATAGAGGAACGAAGTACTTATACCTTTTTTGAAAGTGTAATTAAGTAATAATTGTTTAAAGCAGATAGGGGTGAAAATATTGAACTACACAGCACTATACAGAAGGTTTAGGCCAACTAATTTTGAAGAAATGGTAGGTCAAGAACATATTACAAGAACTCTTAAAAACCAAATTATAGCAGGAAGAGTAGGGCATGCGTATCTTTTTAATGGTGGTCGTGGAACAGGAAAAACATCTTCAGCAAAAATTTTAGCAAGAGCAATAAACTGTTTAAACACTAAAAATGGAGAACCATGTAATGAATGTGAAATATGTAAGTCAGCAATAAGTGGAAGCCTTACAGACATAGTAGAAATGGATGCAGCTTCAAATAACAGTGTAGAAGATATTAGACAAATAAGAGAAGAAGTAAATTTCTTACCAACAAAAGCAAAATATAGAATATATATAATAGATGAGGTGCATATGTTATCAACAGGAGCATTTAATGCACTATTAAAAACACTTGAAGAGCCACCAGAGCATGTTAAATTTATACTAGCTACAACAGAGCCACAAAAACTACCAGCAACAATACTTTCAAGATGTCAAAGATTTGACTTTAAACAAATATCAAATGAAGACATTATAAAAAGATTAAAAATTGTTTGTGAAGAAATGAAAATAGAAATTTCAGAAGGAGCTTTGAAAATTATATCAATACTTGCAGAAGGTGGTATGAGAGATGCTTTATCAATTTTAGAAAGATGTTTGCAAGATGGTGAAACTAAAATAGATGAAGATAAAGTAAAAGACTTAGTTGGAATTCCTAAAATTACTTATATAAATAAAATAGTGAATAGTATAGCAAATAAAGATGTTAATGAAGCATTAAATACAATAGAAGAAGTAACAAATGATGGAAAAGATATACAAAATTTTTTGTGGGAAATAATAAAATATATTAAAGATATATTAGTATATAAATCAAGTAAAAAATTGAATTTGTATTCAGAATTAGAACTAAAAAATATTGAAGAACTTTCTAACAAATTTTCAAAAGAAGAGTTACTCAAAATGATATATACATTATCTAATTTAGAAAATGAAATAAAATATTCTTCACAAAGATTAATATTATTTCAAGTAGGAATAATAAAATTATGTAGTGGAGAAATAGAAAAACAAACTAATATTAATTTTGACAATAATGAATTAAGAAGCCTGCAAAATAAAATTGCTAGTTTAGAAATGAAAATTGCAGGGTTAGGAAGTACAAATATAAACACATCTTCAAATTATGTGGGAAATTTAAGTCAAAAACCACAAAAAATAGAAACAAAAAAAGAAGAAGTAAAACCACAAATGCAAGCAAGACCAGTGCAAAATGTTAATGTAGGAGAAAAATTAGAAACATGGCCAAAAATAGTTAACGAATTAAAAGATGCCGGAAAGATAATGTTATACACAAATTTAATGAATTCAATAGCTAGGAAGGAAAATGATTTAGTAATAGCAATAGAATTTCCAAAAGGTTTAACACCATTTGGAAAAACAGTACTAGAAAAAAGTGAAAATATATCGGAAATAGAAAGACGTATTTCTATAGAATGTGGTAAACCAATGAAAATAAAATATATAGATGCAAAAGCTAATGATAAAGCACAAGTAGCTAAGCAAAATCCAATAGAAAGCTTTGCAGAAGATAATGGAATACCATTCAATTTAGTGGAGTAATAAACTTTACTAAATTATATATTGTGTTAATTAAAAGTAATGTAAAAAGAAGTTGAATTTAAAGTAATTACTTCGAAGAAATTACTCAGTATTCCAACTTCCAATTACTAATAAGAAAGGATGAAATGATATGTCAAGAAAAGGTGGATTCCCAGGAGGAATGGGAGGATTTGGCGGAATGAACTTAGGCCAATTAATGAAAGAAGCAAAAAAAATGCAAGCAGATATGGAAAAGAGCCAAGAAGAATTAGTTTCAAAAGAATTTGAGGCGACAGCAGGTGGAGGAGCAATAGAAGTAAAAGTATCTGGAGCAAAAGAAATAAAACAAATAAAAATAAAGAAAGATGTAGTTGACCCAGATGATGTAGAAATGTTAGAAGATTTAATACTAACATGTGTGAACGAAGCTTTAAGAAAAGTAGACTCAGCTCAAGCTCAAAGTTTAGGAAAATATAATATTCCTGGAATAATGTAGGTGATGAAAATGTCATATTATTCACCATCAATAGAAAAACTAATAGAAGCATTTGAAAAACTACCAAGCATAGGAAACAAGACAGCTGCAAGACTTGCATTTTATATGCTTGATAGGTCAGAAGAAGAAGTAAATGAATTTGTATATTCAATAATAAATGCTAAAAAGAACTTGAAATATTGTTCAAAATGCTACAATATATCAGATACAGATCCATGCATTATCTGCTCAAACCCAAAAAGGGATGAAAGCATAATATGTGTAGTAGAAGATGTAAAAGATGTAGTGGCAATGGAAAGAACACATGAATTTAAAGGAATGTACCATGTATTACATGGATCAATATCTCCAATGAATGGAATAGGTCCAGATGAAATAAAAATAAAAGAGCTGCTTTCAAGGCTAATGGATGGAAAAGTAAAAGAAGTAATACTTGCAACAAACCCACGTGTAGAAGGAGAAGCTACAGCAATGTATATTTCAAAACTAATAAAACCACTAGGAATAAAAGCTAGCAGAATAGCCCACGGAATACCAGTAGGAGGAGACTTAGAATATACAGATGAAGTAACTTTAAGTAAGGCGTTAGAGGGAAGAAGAGAACTATAATAATATTATATTCATTGGGCAATATATTAAGGGTTGTGTCATTAAATGAGTTAAAAGATAATAATTAATAACAAAGTTATCAAGAAGATTTTTTATCACAGTTATTAGGAGAAACTGAAAGAACAGCTAAACTATCTCCAAGTATAGTAAAAAATCCAGAAAGAGCTATTAATTCATCAGAACTTAAATTTTGAGCAAGTGAAACAGAAATAATATTAGCAAGTGTAACCAATTCACAAGGATTTAAATTATTCAAACAATCCATAAAATCACCTATAATAATATATGATATAAATAAAAATATGTGAAAAGAAAAAGAGAAGAAATTTATTATATTCTTCTCTTTAAATTAATTAAAAAATTAATTTACTTTTTTGACCTAGGATAAGGTTTTATTTCATCTGTAACTCCTAATAAATAATCAATAGATGTATTGTAATATTTCGAGAGTTCTATCAATATTTTAGTTGGAATATCATTCTTGCCTATCTCATATTGAGAGTAACCAGTCTGAGACATATTGAGTATTTTACCTATTTGAGTTTGAGTTAAATCATGATCCTCTCGCAGATCTCTAATTCTGTGATACATAAAATTTCACTCCTTTTAATAAGTATAAAGTAACTCAAAATAAGTTATTGATATTTAACTTGATTCAGGTTAAAACACAGCAAATAACGTATTTTAAGTTAAAAATAACTAAATGAAAAAATAAAAAATGTAATATAATAAAAGTAGTATATGCATTTAGTTAATACTTTATAGAAGTTAAAATATAAAATTAATAAACCCAATAACACCAAAAACAATAAATAATAAACCAGAAAGCTTTTGCATTAAAGATTCTGGTATTTTTTTAGTTAAAAGTTTACCGAAAATTATAGCAAGAAGATCAGAAATAACCATTCCAAGTATTGCACCAACTATTAAAAATAGTTTTTGATTTGGATAACTTATACCAAGTCCAATAGATGCTAAAAATGTTTTATCACCAAGTTCACCAACAGCAATAGAAAAAGCAATTATTAAAATATAACCTATACCTAATTTAGAAAGTTTCATTATAAAGTTATCTTTTTTTGAATTTTCTCGTTCTTCTTTTTGAGGAAGAAAAGAAAAAATACCAAAAACAATAAAAGAAATAAATGTTATTATTTCTAATAAATCATGTATAAAATTATTATTTAAAAGTCCAATAGAACTTCCAAATAAAATAGCAACTCCATGACTAAAAAATGAACCTAATGCTACACCTATAAGAATAGTAGAAGCTTTTATTTTTGAAGAAAAAGATAAAACTAAGAGTTGTGTTTTATCTCCAAGTTCAGATATAAATACTAATAAAAATGCAATTAAAATAGGGTATAAAAAGCTCATAATAATTCTCCTTTGGTTAAATATATTAAATGAAAATATAAATTATGATAAATGTTAATTTATTATGATTTACAAACTACTATTAAGGTATGCTCCCAGTAAGTAATATATTTTAACGTTAATTAATAAAATTTGTAAATTCTATGTGAACACTATTGCAACATTATATTTTAAATGATAATATAAACAAATAATTAATGTGTTCTTACGGAAATGCATATTTTAAATTATATAAGAGGAGGAATTACTTTGATAGAAGTTAAGAATGTCACTAAAAAGTATGGAAATTTTACAGCAGTAGATAATATTAGCTTTGATGTAAAAGATGGAGAAATTGTAGGGTTATTAGGTCCAAATGGTGCAGGTAAAAGTACAACAATGAATATGATAACAGGTTTTATAGAAATGACAGAAGGAGAAATTAGTGTAAATGGATATGATATTTCTAAAAAGCCAAGTAAAGCAAAAAAGCAAATAGGTTATATGCCAGAAGGAGTACCCTCTTACCAAGAACTTACAGCAAAAGAATTTATAAAATATATGGCAGAATTAAAATTAGTTGATAGAAAAATAAGAAAAGAACAAGTACAAGAAGTTATTAAACAAACAGGATTAGAAGAAGTTCAAAATAAGCTTATCAAAAACTTATCAAGAGGATATAAACAAAGAGTCAGTATGGCTGGGGCATTAGTTGGAGATCCAGATGTTTTAATATTAGATGAGCCAACAGTAGGGTTAGACCCAAAACAAATATTAGAAATAAGAAACCTAATAAAAGAATTAGGAAAAAACCATACTATAATATTAAGTTCACACATTTTATCAGAAGTAAGCCAAATTTGTGAAAGAGTTGTTATAATAAATAAAGGAAAAATAGTAGCAGTAGATACACCAGAAAATTTAGAAGAAAAATCAAAAAATAAAAATATATTATATGTTACAGTAGAAGATAAAAATGAAAAAATGTTATCTATAAAAGATAAATTAAAAGATATACAAGAGTTAGAATTTATAAAAGATAACGAAGATGGTACAAAACAATATAAAATAGTTTCAGAAGAAAAAGTCGATTTAAGAAAGAAATTATTTGAAATATTACCAAAAGAGGATATAACAATATTTGAACTAAAAAAAGCAGAAGTTAGTTTAGAAGATGCATTTATGAAATTAATAGATGATTCTAAAAATGTAGAAAATATAAAAGAAAGTAAAAAAGAAGAAATCACAAAAAGTGAAGATAATGAACAAATAAAAAAAGTAGAAGAAATAGAAAATATCCCAAATGAAATTAGAATTAAAACTACTAATAAAGAAGATGAAGATATGACACAAAAACAAGAAAAAGGAGGAAAAGAATAATATGTGGGCAATTATAAAAAAAGAAGTTAAAACATACTTTTTATCTCCAATTGGTTATATATTTATAGGAATATTTTTAATAGCATTTAGTATATCTTTCAACTTAGAACTAAATTATTCTTATGGAGTAATTGATTTTAAAAATATATTTATTTATATTTTTACATATTTACCAACTATATTAGTATTTGCATTTTTAATACCAATGTTAACTATGAGGTCATTTGCAGAAGAAAGAAAAAATGGTACAGAGCAATTATTATTAACATCACCAGTTAGTATAACAAAAATAGTACTTGCAAAATTTATATCAGCATTAATAATTGTATTAATAGCATTATTATTTACATTAATGTTTGTAGCAATAATATCTTTTTTTGGGACACCAGATATTCCATCAGCTTTAGTAACATTATTAGGATTTACATTACTATGTATGGCATACATATCATTTGGAATATTTGCATCAAGTTTAACAGAAAACCAAATTATTGCTGCTATGATTTCAATAGTAACTTTTGTAATAACTTGGGTATTACCTGAATTTATAAAGCAAGGTTCAAGTTTTTCATTAATAAATATGTTCTACAAATTTACAACAGGACAAATAGATATAGCATACACAATAACATATTTAGCATTTACAGTTCTTTGCTTAGTATTAACTATAACTGTAATGCAAAGAAGAAAAAGTGCAAAATAGGAGGTAGAATAAGTGAAAAATATAATAGAAAAAATAAGAAAGAGCTTACTTGTAAAAAGAACTACTACTATAATATTTATGATAGTATTAATAGCTTTATTTATTACTTTAACTTTATGGATTAATAGTTTAGGACTAAACCCAATAGATTTTACTGCTGAAAAGTTATACACATTAACACAAACAAGTAAAGAAAAATTAAAAAATATAGATAGTGATATTAATATATATTTTGTAGGATATGACGAAAAAAATGCAATTATAGATTTAGCAAAACAATATCATAATGTAAATAATAAAATTAATGTAGAGGTAGTAGATGCAATTTCTAGACCAGATTTAGTACAAAAATATGGAATAGAGAATAATTCATCAGGAATAATAGTAGAATGTGGTGAAAAAACTAAAATATTATCTTCTTATGACCTTTATACAACAGACCCTACAACATATGAACAAATAGATATAACAGAAGAGAAGTTAACAAACTCAATATTATATGTAGTTGCAGAAAAAGTGCCAACTGTATATTTCTTAGAAGGATATTCAGATTTCTCTATTAATCAAAATTTAAAATACTTATCTATGTATTTATCAAATGAAATAACAAAATATGATACAGTAAATGTAATAACAACAGGAGCAGTACCAGAAGATTGTGATACATTAGTAATAAATACACCAAATGAAGACTTTGATGATATTACTACTAATGCAATAATAAATTACATTAATAATGGTGGAAATATATTATGGTTTAATGCTACAAGTACAGAAAAACAAAATTTACAAAATGTAAATAAAATATTAAGTATTTATGGAGTAAGTCCATTTGAAAGTGGCTTTATAAATGAAACAGATTCATCAAAAAGAATGTCAACAGCAGCTAGTATAATAGTACCAGATGTAAAATATTCTGCAATAACTAAAAATATATCTACCACACTATTACTAAATGCAACAAAAATAAACTTTGTAAGTGATGAAGAATTAGAAAACTTAAATGTAACAAAAACAGTTCTATTAGAAGCAAGTAATACATCATTTTTTAGAACAAACTTTGAAACAACATTAAATAATAAAGTAGAAGGAGAAGAAGAAGGACCATTTGCAGTTGGGGCAGAATTACAAAAACAAATAATAGCAGAAAATGATGAAACAGGAGAAAAAGAAAAAATATCTAAGTTAGTAATATATGGAGAAAATTTATTTATATCTGATTATACACTAAATTCATCTTCACAAACACCTATTATTACTTATTTTAATAATAAAAATATAGTTATAGACTCAATTTCATATTTAGTAGACAGAGGTGAAGATATAGTAATAAGAAAAGACACAAATACTGTAAATTACACAGCAACAGAAAATCAAAATAATATAATACAAGCAGTAATATTTGGAGTACCAGTACTTATAATACTAATAGGAATTTTAGTATGGCAACATAGAAGAAGAAAAAAATAGAAATAAAAAATAAAAACCTTTCATACATTTAAGTGAAGGGTTTTTTATTCTTCCATAATCATGTTCTTAGGAAACTTATCACTATTGTGAATGACTTTAATAAGAATATAAAAAGGAGAACTTAAATTTGAAAAGTACATTAAAAGTTATTTTTGTAATTATAGGAACTTTAATAGGTGCAGGTTTTGCTTCTGGAAGAGAAATATATTTGTTTTTTGGAAAATATGGTGAAAATGGTAAAATAGGAATAATTTTAACTGGAATTATTACAGGAGTTATAATTTATAAAGTATTAGAAATAACAAAAACATATGAAATAAATAATTATAATAAATTATTAGAAAGAGTAAATTGGAAACATAGCAAATTAAATAAATATATAAATTTAATAGTAAATAGTTTTCTATTAATATCTTTTTATATAATGATAGCAGGATTTAGCGCATATATACTGCAAACTTATAATACGCCTATATACATATCTAGCATTATTTTTGTAATTATTTGTTATATTATATTTAAAAAAAGTATACAAGGTGTAATAAAAGCAAATGAAATATTAGTTCCAATATTAATAATTCTAATTGCTTATTTAGGAATAAAAAACATTCCTTATAGTTTTAACTCAAATAGTATTTCAACATTAGGAGAAAATACAAGTGCTTGGATAATAGGAAGTATATTATATGCAAGTTATAATAGTATTTTATTAATACCAGTTTTAACAGGATTAAAAAATTACTTAGACAGTAAAAAACAAATAATAAAAATATCAATAATAAGCAGCAGCATAATTATAGTACTAGCACTATTTATATATTCACTTTTATTAAGAGGGGAATTTTTTATTTCTGAATTAGAAATGCCATTAATAGAAATAACAATGCAGTTTGGAAGAATATTTAAATATATATATGGATTTGTAATAATAGCTTCAATATTTACATCTGCAATATCAGCGGGATATAGTTTTTTAGGAAATGTAAGTAAAAATAAAAAGAATTATGAAGTCATTTTATTAATTATATGTATTACAGGAGTAGTTATATCAAATATTGGTTTTTCAAAATTAGTAGAAATATTATATCCTTTATTTGGAATATTAGGGTTAATTCAAGTATGGATGTTATTAAAAGTAAAAAACTAAATAAAAATCTAATATTAGATTTTATTTAGTTTTTAATACTGTTGACTAAAATTTATTATTTTTTGTTTACAAAATTAAATATTTACTAT
>CATLFA010000026.1 GCA_949927585.1 uncultured Clostridiaceae bacterium | reverse complement strand
ATCTATATTTGTGAATTTATTATTAATAAATTCACATTTTGTGAAAAAATAAATGTGGTGATAGTATGGAATTGTATGAAAAAATAAGAAATATTAGAGAAGATAAAGATATAAAACAAAAGGATATGGCTGCATTTTTATATATGCAACCTAATACTTATAATGCATATGAAAAAGGAAAAAGAACTATCACTGCAGACTTATTAAAGAATATATGTATATATTTAAATATAAGTGCTGATGAATTATTAGATATAAATATTAAAAATCCTTATAATAGTTTAAACTCTGATAATGCTAAAATAGTGGAAGTAGTAAAGAAAGGTTTAATTCTTCTTCAAAATTCTAAAGATGATTTAAAAAAATAAAATTAAGTAAAAAATGAGATATTTTAGTTTTTTAAAATATCTCATTTTTTACTTAATTTATATTTTTTTTATTATTTTCTCTATACATTTTTCTATTTCTTTTATGCAATTATGATATATTTCTATATCATATCCCCAAGGATCTTTTATATCCATATCTTGCCCATTATTATCAATACCAGCATATTCTTTCATTGTATATATTTTCTCTTTTAAGTTTGGGTACATATTTATTATAGCTTCTTTATGAGATTTAGTTGCACATAAAATAGCATCCATTTCTTCTATTTTAGAATTTCTTATATTTGTAGCTCTATGAGTTGATATATCTACATTATAATTTCTTGCTACATATATTGCATTATAAGTAGCATAGTCTCCATCTTCCGCATATATTCCACATGAGTATACTTCTATATCTAATTTTCTTTCTATTGCAATTTTTCTTAACATTCCATCTGCCATAGCACTTCTACATATATTACCTGTACAAACAAACATAATTTTCATTTTTATTCATTTCCTTTTTTATATACACTAAAGCAGAACTTTTGTAATGAGTTTTTTTAATTTTAAGTATAAAAATTCTGTCCTAGTATCTCAATTATTATTCTTCTCCTTTTAAACGTTCTGCTCTGTCTGCTGCTATTAGGTTATCTATCATTTCGTCTAAGTTTCCGTTTAGAAAGTCTTCAAATTGGTATACATTCATTCCTATTCTATGGTCTGTTATACGTCCTTGTGGGTAGTTATATGTACGTATTTTTTCACTTCTATCTCCACTTCCTACTTGACTTTTTCTTTCATTTGCAATCTCACTATCACGTTTTTGTTTTTCTATTTCGTATAGTCTTGAACGTAGCAGACGCATTGCATATTCTCTGTTTTGTACTTGTGAACGTTCTGTTTGACATTCTGCTACTATTCCTGTTGGAACGTGTATTAACCTTACGGCTGATGATGTTTTGTTTACGTGTTGTCCACCTGCACCTGATGCTCTATATACTTCTAGTTTTATATCTGCTGGGTTTATATCTATTTCTACATCTGCTACTTCTGGAAGTACGGCTACTGTTGCTGTTGAGGTGTGTATTCTTCCACTACTTTCTGTATCTGGTACACGTTGAACTCTGTGTACTCCACTTTCAAATTTTAGTCTACTGTATGCACCTTTTCCTGTAATCATAAATGATACTTCTTTATAACCACCAAGCCCTGTTTCATTTTCATTTACTATTTCTAATTTCCAATGTTTTTTTTCTGCATACATTGTGTACATTCTAAATAGAGTTCCTGCAAATAAAGCTGCTTCTTCTCCTCCAGCTCCTCCACGTATTTCACATATAACGTTTTTGTCATCATCTGGATCTTTTGGTATTAGTAATATTTTTAGTTCTTCTTCTAATTTTGGCATAAGTTCTTTATTAGTTAGCATTTCTTCTTCTGCTAAGTCTTTCATTTCTGGGTCATTCATCATTTCTTTTGCTTCTTCAAAGCTTTCTTTCGCCTTTTTATATTCTCTATATTTTTGTACAATTGGTTCTATTTCTGCGTGTTCCTTCATGTACTCTCTCCACTCATTATTTCTTGAAATTACTTCTGGATCACTTATTTTTTGCGTTAATTCCTCATATCTCTTCTCTACTGTTTCTAACTTATCAAACATAAAAATTCTCCTTTTTCTATTTTACTTTGGTATTATACTATATTTTTTTGATTTATTCAAGTAAAAACTCACTCTTTCATATATGAAAAAGTGAGTTTTCCTATTTTTTTAGGGTTTTCTCATAATAAAAATGCAATAAATATCTACATAATATTTTGAAATAATTCTGTCAAATGGAACAATTTCTTTTGAAAATTCCCCTAGCAGAACTTCTTTAATTTTATACAAATATTCTGCTATTGCAAAACCTGCATCCAGATTACTCATATTGCTAATATCTTCTGCTGTTAAATTATTTACTCTGCTCTTTAATACAGTAATCCATTGCTTTCTCCGAGTTTCTGTTTCAGTCATTTTCTCAGAGAAATAAATTCCTGCACTGAACAAATCAATATCTGAAATAAATTTATCTCGTACTGCTTCAAACTTTTCAATCTGTTTTTGTGTTAATTTCATATTATCTTCCTCCTATTTAGAATGCAAGATTTATAGTTACTATTTAATTCTTAATTATTATAATATGATTTTACATAATTGTCAACAAAAGACTAAATTTCAATTTATACATTCTTCCATACATAAAAATATTATCAGTTAATATTTATTATAGAGTAGTAAAAATCCCTGTTTATTAATATTTTTTTAAAGTTCAATATTCCTATATTCCAATTTCAATCTTTCTAATATTTCTCTTTCCCTATTTGTACAAGTAAGTATTATTATTTGACGATTTTTAAATTCTTCACTTATATACTTTAGTATATTTGTTAGCCTTTCTTCGTCGTAGTATGCAAAGGCTTCGTCTAGTATTATTGGCATGGTTTCTTCTGATAGTTCTTTTATTGCTCCTAGCCTTAATGATATGTATAGTTGGTCTATTGTTCCGTATACTTAAATTTCCGCTTGATATGTATTCGCCATTTTCCTTTTCTACTATTATTCCTTCTTCATCGTTTATTCTAACGTTTTTGTATTTTCCATTTGATATTTGCTCTATATTTTTTGATAAGTTTTTGGTGAATTTTGGTGTTACATTTTCTTTCATTTTTGTGTATGCTGTTTCTAGTACTTGCTTTGCAAGTTCCATTGCTGTGTTTAATTTTATTAAATTTTGTTCTTTCTCATTTAATTCTTCTAGTTCTTCTTCCATGTTGGCCAATTTTTCTAGTTTTGGTAAAATACTGCTTCTATCTAATTCTAGTGAATGAATTTCTAGTTTATTTTTGTTAATATTATTTTGTGTATTTTCTAGTTCATATGTTATATTACTGTAATTTCTGCTTTGTCCTTCATAATTTACAGCTATTTTATTCTTTTCATTTTCTATTTTATCTTTTAGTAAATTCTCTGTATTTTCGATTATTCTTGCTTGTTCGTCGCTGTTTTTTATAAGTAATTCTATTTGTAAATTTATTTTTTCTATTTCACTTTGAAGTTCTTGCTTTTTGGCTTTTGCTTTATTTATTTGTTCTTTCTTATCTTTATTTTCTTTTTCAATTTGCTTTTTATTTTTTATATTAAAAACTAGTAAAAATATTAAAGATATTACTGAAATTGAGACTCCTAAAATTAAACATGTACTATTATTTTTTAATAATACTGCTAAAAATGCGCCTAAAATAATTAATACTATACTTATAATGTTTTTTACATTATTTCTTTTTATTTTTATGCTAGTTTCTTCTGGTATATTTATTTCATTTAATTTACTTTCTAACTCTTTCTTATTTAATTTTAGTCTTTCTATCTTTTCATTGTTTTCATTTAAAATATTTTCATTTAAAGCTATTTTTTGCTTTTCTATTTTTTCTGTTTCTTCTAGCATTTTTAGTTCTTTTATTAATTTTAATTTTTCTTCGTCTTGTTTTACTTTTTCTTCTAAATGTTGTTTTAATTCTTCTATTTCATATTGTTTTTCTTTGTATTCTTCTAGTTCCCCTATTGAATCTTGAAGTTTAAATTTTTCTTCTTTTATAATATTTATTGGTCTTCCTTGGCTTCTTAATGTTCCTATTTCTTCTACTTGCCTTTTATTTATTTTTTCCATTGCTTTTTTATATGAAACATTATCTTCCCCTGTTCCTGCTAAATTCGCTAGTTTTTGAAGCAATGTATTTTGTTCTTGTTTTCCTAGCTTTACTTCTTGTTGCATTGATACTAAGGTTGATAGAAATGTATCTTCATCTATTTTTGTTTGTTCTGTAAAGAATTGATTTCCATATGTTTTATCTATTGTAAACTCTTTTGATATATCATTTAATTGTTCGTCATATATTTTTGGATTTTTTTTGTTAAAATCTCTGAATACTTCATATTTTTTTCCGTTATCCAAAGTATATGTTAGTTTGCCTGAAAATTCTTCTTTGTTCCATGGTTTGTATCTATCATAGTCTGAAAACTCTTTTCCTCTTTTATTCTTAGAAATTCCATATAAACTATCCACAATAAACTTAAGACAAGTGGATTTCCCCGCTTCATTTTTTCCATATACTATATTTATATTTTCTGAAAGTTCTATTTCTTTATTTTCGATATTTCCAAATGCATTTATTTGTAATTTGTTGATTTTCATTTTTTCACCTTTCTTTATGATAATGCCTCTATTCCTATTTCTATTGCCTTTTCTATTGTTTCTTTATCTATATTTTCGTCATTCAATTTGTCTAACATTTCTTTTGCAAATATTCCTTTTAGTGTTGTGTTATTTGCTATTTTGTTTAGGTCATAGCCTATTTGGGTTTTGTCTTTTATTTTTATAATGTTTCTTGCTTCTATTTGCTTATATAGCTTGTATGTATTTATTTCGAAATTTCTATTTCCTTTTAGTATTATTTTGTATAGGTCTTTTTCGTTCAATTCTAGTGTTTCTATTTTTTCTAATAATTCTTCTGGCTCATTTATATTTGTAATGTCTATTTCTAGTTCTCTAAATTCTTTGTCATCTAATTTTATAAATTCTACTTGTATTTTTTCTTTTTCTATATCTCCTACTATCATCCCATGTTCACCCAACTCGTCAAATCCTAGGGAAATAGTAGAACCAGGATAAATTATATTTCTATTTTCTCTAGTTAAATTCGTTTTATGTATATGTCCTAAAGCTACATAATCAAATCCTAGCTGTTTTAATTTGCTACTAGAAATTGTATTGTATACTCTTTGGTCGTCATATCCTCCATCTAAACTAGCATGTGTTATTAAAAAGTTTAGTTTTTCTTTATTTTCTATATTTATCTCTTCTACTTTTGATTCTTTTAAATAAAAATCTTCAAAACCATATCCATATAGATCAAAATCTTTCATTTCTACTTTTTCTATTTTTGAAGTAAATATTTTTACATTTTTGCTCCAATTATATTTCACATAATAAGAATTTTTTAAGTATGGGTCATGGTTTCCTGGTGTTATAAATATTAATGTATTGGGAATTTGTTTGAAACAATTATTTATGAAATCTATTGTGCTTTGTCTTACATATTCATGGTCATAAAGGTCTCCTGCAATAAATAAATATGAGACTTCATTCTCTTTTATATATTCTATCATTTTCTTAAATGCTTTTCTTTGGTCTAACCTTCTTACTTCTCCTAGGTTTGCTCTGTCACTTAGAAGTGTAAAAGGTGTATCAAAGTGCATATCTGCTATATGTACAAATTTCATTTATTTTCCTCCATAATTCTTATATTACATATAATTTTAATTCTTCTTTTTTATTATATAAAGTAAAATTAAAGAAGTCAATAATTTAAAACAAATGTTTTAAATTATTGACTTCTTATTTTAATAAAAGACTACGACCTATTTATGATATTAATTATATTTAATCAAATTCGACAAAATCTAGCTTCTATTTTCAAGTATTATAAGAATAATTACTTGCTTTATATAAGTTTTTAAAATTAATACTCTACAACTGTTAAAATATTATCTTGAAATTCTATTCCTCCGTGTACCTGTTAGATTATACGCATATATTATATCTCCCTCTTTTACATTTACTAAATGCATAGCTGTTTGCACTCCATCTGAAGATGCCATAGGAGTTCTATTATAAGCTTTAAAAACTTCAGTTTCATTTAAATATATACTTAATCCACCCATTACCCCAGATGATTTACTTGTTACAACACTAGATGCTGATACTAAAATATTATTTATATTTTTACCTATCTTTATTCCCCCATCTACTATAGATAAATTATTACCTGTCGACGACATAACTGTATTAAAATTTACTTTTATCTTTCCACTTGTAATTGCATATGATTCTGTAGCTTTTGCAGTAATTGCACTTTTAACTGTTGAATAATTATCTTTTGAAATTTCTACTCCATCAATACTAGCTAATTGTAACGAACCATTTATTTCAAATTCGTATGGATATTCATTTAGTTTTGTAAATATTGAAATTGGATTTTCTCCTACTTCATATTTAGTACTTGCTATTTGGCTTTTTTCTGTTACATATGCTATTTCCTTATCATCTCTTAATACTTCTGATAATTCTTTTAATGTTGGCATTTCTTGCTTTTCTGCATATTTATTCATTTGTGCATTTGTTATTTTTAAGTTTATTTTTTCTGTTGCTGTCTGCTTATTTGTTTCTTCTTTAGCCTCTTTTGCTTTATTAAATATTCCATTACTTCCCAAACTCAAATTAATTCCTATACCTGCTAATATAATTAATACCACTATTGTTATTATAAGTGAAATTAGTGTTATTCCTTCAAATTTTCCAAATTTGTACTTTTTTCCATTCATCTTTTGCTTTCTCCTTTATAAATTTTATTTATATAATTATAAAATATATTTCTGTTAAATACAAGTATAAATTATGTAATTATAAAATATCTTATAGTAGTTTACTATGGAAAAATCCTTTAAATTACATGAGGAAGAGGTAAAGCAGTTCCTACCTGTGAAAATTTACTAAAAATTGCTAAATTTTTAAATATATTTACCAATTATTTATTATGACTTACTGATATAAAACTTCCTTACAATAAAATTATTTTAAATAAATTATCTAACAAAGAATTTAAAGTTATTGCTCAATACCTAAATTTATCTATTATGTAAAAAAGTAGAGTATATGGTTACTTAGATATTTTATATAACACATAACTAAAAGAGCTATGAACACTAATGAAGTTTCATAGCTCTTTTATATATTATTTTTTTAATTATACACCATTTTGAAATTTTTAAATGAATCCTAATTTTCTATTCTATTGGTCCAAATAATTCATCAAATTTGGCTTCTAATTCTTTTTGTAAGTCTTCTGTAAATGCATCCTCTGATATTGGCTCCTTTGGTACTTCTGGAGTTTCAAATTCTTCAAAGCCAAATAGGTCATCATTTATATTTTGTGGTTCTTTAATTTCTTTATTATCTAGTATCTCTGCTTCAAATAAATCCTCTAATGATTCTATTCCTAAATTTGTATCTTCTTTATTAAAATTAACTTCTTCTACTTCTGGTTTTTTATTTTCTATTTCTTCATCAAATAAATCATCTAATGATTCTACTTTTAAGCTTTCTGGTTTTTTATTTGGACTATCTGGTACATATGGGTTGTATGGGTTATATTTTCTCCAAGTCCCTCTTGTACCTGCATCAAAGTGATTATGATCTAAAGTATCTTTTTGTAATTCCTTATATAACTTATCTTGCTTGAAATAGTAATATTTTTCTGCTTTTACTGGTTTTATTCCTTTTTCATATATTATACATAAATCATTATCCATTCTTCGAAGTTCATCTGGTGTCATTAATGCTCTTGCCATTATTTGTTCTGAATAGTTGTACCCTTGTTTATGATAATGTTTATCTTTATTTGTACCTTTACTTTCTCTTGATATTGTTTTTTCTCCTAATGCTTTTGAGAAATATTCTACTGTTTTGAATGAGTTACTTCCTAAAAATACGTGTGTATCGCAGTTACCCATTATTGTTTCATAACTTTTTTCATATACTGCTTCTAATTGGTCTAAGTTTTGAAGTATAACACTAAATTGTATCCCTCTACTTCTTGAGGTTGATATTTTTTTATCGAAGTCTGGTATTCTTCCTATATTTGCAAACTCATCTAATATAAAGAATACTGGTACTTTTAATCTTCCACCGTTTAAGTCTGCAAAATTGTATAATTGTTGTATCATTTGTGAGAAAAATATTGTAAGTAAAAAGTCATATGCTGTATGTGTATCTGATGAAATAACATACACTGCTGTTTTTTTACTTCCTATATCTTCAAAGTTTATGGTATCTGTTGAGGTTACTTCTGCTATTTCTTTTGAGTCAAATTTTCCTAGTTTTGATTGAAGTGAACTTAATATTGATCCATATGTTTTTTCTGGTGCTATTTCTATTGATTTATAATACATTCTTGCTGGGTGATCATATGGTAGTTGGTTTATTAATTCTGTAAGTAAGTTACTTCCTCCATTATTATTTGCTGCTCTTACCATTTCTGAACAACTTGCTAAGTTTTGTTCTTCTTCTGGTCTTGTTGCTATTAAGTAATATATTAATGCTTTTAATAGCATCTCTGCCATATCATCCCAATATGGGTCACTTTTTCCTTCTGCTGCTTGTCCTTTTACTACTGTATTTGCTATAACGTCTACATCTAATTCACTTGCTACGTGCATTAGTGGGTTATATCCATCACTATTTTGTGGATTTACTAAATTTAATACTTTTATATCATATCCATGTGCTTTTAAGTACCCTGCTGTTTTGTCATAAAGCTCTCCTTTAGGGTCTGTAAATACATAAGAGCCTAACATTTGCGCCGCATTTGGTATTGAGTATGATGCTGATTTACCAGATCCTGAACCTCCGACTATTAGAGTATTTACATTTCCTCTTTTATCAACTGGTAAGTAATTATCTTTTGCAAGTATAATTCCTTTATTTTCATTTAATACTTTATATTGCTCGCCATTAGTACTCCAATCACTTGAACCATGCTCAATGTCATGATATTTTCCTTTTGGTTTTGTTCTCCAATATCCTCTGGCTGTAAATATTAAAAATGCAATAGTGTATGGTATTAAACATTTTAAAAATACTAATATTGCACCTTTTGTTGCAAACATTCTAAAAAATGCTGTAAAACTTACTGTTTCTTTAACAAAATTCATTATAAAATTTGTTAAGAAATCGCTTTCACCATTTGGAGCGGTTGCCCATGCAACTGCTATAGGCGCAACAAGTAGTATGGCTAATACTAACCATACTACTGCTATAACTATCAAAAATTTTTTTCCTTGTTTAATTGAACTTTTAAATTTATCAATTTGTCCCATGGTATTTCACCCTTTTCTTTTGTTTTATCTTGCTTCTTCTGTTTTAGTGGTTTGTTTTGCAGGTCTTCCTCTTCTTTTTGCTTCTACTACTTCTTCAAAATTAACTACTATTCCTCTTTCTTGTTTTAATTTTCTATTTTGCTTTACTTTTGCAAATGCTTTTTGTTCAAACTTTATGATATTTCCCTTTTTAGTTTTTATTGTATCATTACTTCTTAGTTCACTATCTTCTGCTATTATAGTCATATCTTCATCAAATATAGAGTTCTTTGATGCTCCCTGTATTACTTCTAGTCCTCTTTCTTTTTGTTTATCAAATGACATACATACCATGTCAAAATTCATTGCTACTGAACCTTCAATTGTTGGTTTCATATTTTACTTTCTCCTTTCTAGACGTCCTCTCTTCTTTCACGCATTTCAAACGCGAAATAAGGTTTATTTGGTTTTAATTTACATTTCCCTTTTAATTCATTTGTATTCTTGTCCAAATATACTGTTGGCTTAACTTCTTCTGTTGTTTCTGGATCTATTATAGATATTGGCCTTTTTAAATTTGGCGTATATTTAAACTCTTTATATACTCCTTCTTCAGAGTAAAGAGTATCAAACTTAACTGGTACAGGTTTTTTAGAAATACGTACTTTATTATCTTCTAAAATCCCCATATTAACAACTACCTTTTCTCCGGCAAAAGATAGTATTATTAGATGTTCTTCATAATTTGGTTCATCAATAAAAAATGTCTTTTTCTTTAAATTTCCTTGAAATTCCTCTGCTGATACAAGTCTTTCAACTGTATATTTAGGATATTTATTCAAATATTCTTTTTCAGTCTTATTTACTCTATATATTACTGTTTTTACACCTTGTGGGTCTGTAATACTAAAGTGTTTTCCTTGTATACTTTCCATATTTTTCTCCTTTTCTATGAACCAATATGTCATAGTTTCTCTTTAGTTTTCGAACTATACATAATTATACTATTTTTTTCTCATATTGTCAACTTATGTATTAGTTTTATTGGTTTCTTGGTTCAAAATTTGATATTTCTTTTAATTTTTCATAAATTTTTGTTTCTTCTTCAGATAACTGTTTAGGTACTACTATTTTTACTTGTGCTACTAAGTCTCCTCTTCCGCCTTTTCCATCTTTATAACCTTTTCCTGGAATTTTTACTATCTCTCCTGTTGTTATTCCTCTTGGTACAAATATATTTGCACTATCATCTATTGTTTCTACTTGTACTCTTGTTCCTAATGCTGCTTCCCAAGGTGTTAAAAGTAAATCTGTATATATATCATAACCTTTTAATTTATATTTTTTATTATTATCTATATTTATTTTTATGAATAAGTCTCCATTTTTAGCACCATTTTGCCCTGGTTTTCCTTCTCCTATTAACCTAACTTTTTCTCCGTTTCTAATTCCTGCTGGTATTTTTATACTAAAGTTTTTCATCTTTCCTTCAACAGTTCTTAAAGATATTTTTTTGTCTAACCCATAGTAGGCTTCTTCTATTGATATATCTATACTTGTTTCTATGTTTTCGCCTTTTACTGGTATTTTCTTTTTGTTTTCTATTATATCTTTTTTTATATTTGATTTTTCACCAAATAGTATTCCTAAAAAGTCTGTTTTTGTTTCTCTTTCATTTTGATTTTTTTGCCTTTCTATTCTTTTCCCTACATGTGAATACCAAATCCTATCATATTTTCTTTTTTGTGCATTACTCGAAAGAACTCTATATGCTTCATTTATATCTTTAAAACGTTCTTCTGAAAATCTATCAGAGTTTACATCTGGGTGATATTTCTTAGCTTGCTCTCTAAATGCTACTTTTATTTCATCTATATTTACTTTGTTTGTTTCTAAACCTAATATTTTATAATAATCTTTAAAAATCATTTAACATCCTCCCAAATTCATGGTGAACATATTATATCATATTGTTTAAAATAACAAAAGAGAAATAGGTAATTTTTTGTAAAAAAATTTGTCCCCATTAGGAGACATTCGTTTTATTTCATTGCAAGTTCTATTAATTTATTTAAAAGCTCTTTATATTCTAAACCTACTGCTTCAAATAGTTTTGGATACATACTTATTTGTGTAAATCCTGGCAAAGTGTTTATTTCATTTATAATTATTTTATTTGTTCCCTCTTCTATGAAAAAGTCTACTCTTGAAAGTCCACTTCCATTTACTGCTTTAAATGCTTTTATTGCACTTTTTCTTATCTCTTCCACTATTTTTTCTTCTACATTTGCAGGAATTTCTGTTTTTGATTCAGTATTATTATATTTTGCATTAAAACCATAAAATTCTTCAGCTGATAGTACTTCTCCTATACATGATGCCTCTACTTCTTCATTTCCTAATACTGCACATTCAACTTCTCTACCATTTATTCCTTCTTCTATCAATACTTTTTTATCATATTTTACTGCATATTCTATTGCTTCTTTTAATTCTTTTAAATTTTTGGCTTTTCTAATTCCTACGGAAGATCCTGAATTTGAAGGTTTTACAAACATTGGGTATTTTATTTGTTTTTCTATTATATTTGATAATTCATCAATATTATATATTGTTTCATTGAATTCCTTATCTACATATATGTAGTTTCCATTATATTCTCTTATATATTCATAATTTGCTTGATTTAACCCTGCTTTTTCAAATATTATTTTTGTATATACTTTATCCATTGATATACTAGATGCTAATACCTTACATCCTACATATGGAACTTTTATAAGTTCAAATAGCCCTTGTATTGTACCATCTTCACCATATAGACCGTGTAATACAGGAAATATACAATCCATTTGTTTCAAATACTCTATGCTATTATCTAAAGGCTCTATATTATCAACCTTATCTCCCACTTTATATGTTTTTTCACTTACTTGATATTTATGCCATTTACCTTGTTTGTCTATATATAATGGATATATGTCATATTTTTCTTTATCTAAATTTTTTATAATTGACGTTCCTGAAACAATAGATACATCATGTTCAGTAGACATACCACCAAATATAACTGCTAGTTTTATTTTTTTCATAACTTTTTTCTCCTTAATTTATTTTTTGTTATATTTTTAATTTTTCTGCGATTTCATAAAATTTCATTCCATTTGATGCTTTTAATAAAATTATATCATCCTTTGTTATTATATTTTCTAATAAATCTAATATCTGTTGCTTATCTTGTACATAATAAATATTTTGTTTATTCATTCCTTCTTTTTCTGCTGTTTTTATTATTTGCTTCGAGTTTTCTCCCGCACAAATTAATATATCTATATTATTCTTTACTACTTCTATTCCAACTTTTTGATGTAGTTCTTCTCCATATTCCCCAAGTTCAAACATATCTCCTAGTACTGCTATCTTTCTACCTTCATACCTTGAAAGATTCTTAATGGATGCTTTCATAGATTCATAACTTGCATTATAACTATCATTTATCAATTTTGCACCATTTTTTAATTGTGTTATATCCATTCTTTTTTTAGTTAATTCAAATGTTTCAATACCTTTTTTTATTTGTTCTTTTGTTAATCCTAATTTATTTCCTACTGCTGCTGCACAAAGACTATTTTCTATAAAGTGTCTTCCTGCCACTGGTACTTCTACTTCAAATTGTTCGTTTCCTATATGACATATAAATTTACTACTTTCTGCTTCTTCTACAATATTGCTTGCATATACTTGAGATTCTTGTTCAATTCCATATGTAATTGTTTTTATTGATACATCTTTTTCTTTATTAAATTTATTTAATAAATCATTATCATTATTTATTACTATTTGTTTCCTATTATTTCCCTCTAGTATTTCTAGTTTAGATTTTAATATATTTTCTCTCGATCCTAAATTTCCTATATGTGCTGTTCCTATATTAGTTATAACACATAAAGTCGGCTTTGCTATATTAGTAAGAACTCGTATTTCTCCAAAGTGATTCATACCCATTTCAACTACTGCCACTTCATGATCTTTTAATTTTAATAATGTAAGTGGAAGTCCTATATGGTTATTATAATTTCCTTCTGTTTTCAGAGTTTTATATTTTTGTGCAATTACATTTGCTATAATATCTTTTGTGCTAGTTTTTCCGTGTACTTCCTGTTATAGCAACAATTGGGAAGTCTTCACCATATAAACTTCTTTTATATTCTGCTATTTTTTGAAGTGCAAGTAATGTATCTTCTACTCTTATAATAATTTTGTTTTTATACTTTTCTTTTTGTTCTTCAGTTATTTTAATATCTTGAATTATAACTCCTTCTGCACCATTTTCAAAAGCTTTTTCAAAATATATACCACCATTTATAGTTTCTCCAAGTATACCTATATATATTTCTCCTTGTTTTATTTGCCTACTATCCGTTATAAATGTTTCACATTCATAATTTTCATTTCCTGTAATTAATTCTCCTTTAGTTATTTTCAAGATATCTTTTATTTTTATACTATAACTTTTATTCATAATTCACCTTTTACATTTTATTTGCTAAAATTAAAATATATTCATATTTCGATTATGATAAATTATATGCTTTTTAATATATTTTTGCAAGTAACTAAGAAATAAAAATAAAAAATCACATTCATAAAAAATGAATGTGATTTTTTATCTTTTACTATTCTACACTTCTATTTGCTATTTCTATTGCTTTTGATATTATATTTCCGCAAGTTTTAGATGATACATTTCCCCATCCTCCATCTTGTTTTACTTGTTCATATACTCCTAATTCTTTTGCTATTTCTTCTTTTAGATTTTCAGACATAACTGAGTTTCTATTTCTAGACATTTTAGTTACCTCCTAGAATTATAAGTTTTTTTAGAAAAACATGTTTTAATTTTCATTTGCGTTTGTAATTAATAAAATTACACTTACAACTTTTTTTGTTTTTCTAATTATATTATTAGTTTTTTTATTTTTTATATACTGTGATAAATTTCCCAAAATAAGCAAAATGACGCAATTTGCTTTGTGCGTCATTTTTATTTTTCTATTTGAATTTCATTTTCTTTTCTATATTCTTGTTTTTCTACTTCTATTTTTTCCTTTAATTGTTCTGAACAATTTTCTGTTGTTTTATATATTCTTCCTTCACTATCTATTCCGCCAATATATCTTAATTCATTTATATTTAGCTTTTCTTTTTGAATATCTGATAATAATTTTAAAATATATTCATATTTATCATTTTTTAACATTTCTTCCATTTTTTGCCCAGCTGTAAATAATATTGGAAATCCTTGTGGAGTATCTTCAAGTGTCGCCATTTCATCTTCTTGCTCTTGTTCTTCTACGTCCTCATTTATATATGCAGAATATAAATTATTTTCATCCTCTTCATATGCACATTTTAATTTGCTTAGTTTTATTATTCTTCCTGTATTTATATTTATACCTTTATAATCTGTATATATATTATCTCCAATTTTATATCTTAATTGTTCTTCTAGTAATGGTTTTTCTTTTCTTTTTTCTCTTTCTTTTCTATCTTGCTCAAATTTTTTTACTGCTGACTCTGATATATTTTCTACAAATTTTATCCTTTTTGCAAGCAAATTATCACTTTGACCTATTTTATCATTCATATTTTCATCTATGTAACTTAAAACCTCTACTGTTGGATTAAAAATTTCATACCTTCCATCTTCCAACCTATTTATAAAGCCTATATGATTATATACATTACCTTTTAATTTGTCTAACCTTCCAATTCTATCTAATACTTCAAATACTTCCTTTTCAGCAAGTTCTTGCAAACTTATATCTTCTGGTATTTCAAAGCATACATATTTAGCAGTATTTGGTGTTATTGTATGTCCTTGTTCATAATTTTCATATATTTGTGATTCTATTAAATTAGTTCTTATATCTCCATGTTTAAAAGTACAATAATGTACAAAACCAAATATCAACTTTGAATTTGTTTTCCCTTTTATTTCATAACTTATTAAATCTTCTGTACCTTTATGAGATTTATTGTTAAATAAACCCATTATTTTTCCTCCCATTATTACTAATAATTTTATTATTAATAAAGTGAGATGTCAAGGTAAAATTCTTACATTTTCGCCAAATTTTTACAATCATGGTAGGGACAGTCCTTTTCGTTCCAAAATTGGAACGAAAAGGACTGTCCCTACCATGATTTTTGCTTTTACATTGTTAATGTTCCATTTGGTGTATCTTTTATTACTAATATATCTTCTTCTTTTCCGTGTTTTTGCATTTATATATACTAAGAATTCTGAGCCATCTACTTTTCCTTTAAATTCCCAGCATAGTAGTTCTGTTTGAAATTGTGTTGGTATAATTGCTAGTCCTTCAGACATTATTTCTAAATCTTTATTTAGTATTTCTTTTGCTTTTTCCTTACTGATTTGTACTTCTCCTATATTTCTTTCATAATGGCAATTTAGGTATCCTGTAGTTTCAATTCCTAAAATTTCTCCATTATCTAGGGCTATTTTTAATTTTATTAAATCTGGATATACTATAACATCTCCATAGTTTGATTTTTGGTTATATGCATAATTTATTGTTATTATTCCTTCTTGTTTTAGATAGTATGTTTCTTTCATATTGTTAAATCCATGATTTTTTAAAAATTCTTTTCCTATTTGGGTAGCTCTTTCTTCTGATACTGTTTGTGCTTCTACATTTCTATTATAATTCATAAATACTATGTGTCCACCCTTCTCAGTTATAGAAATGCTTGCATAATTATTTTTTTCTTTGTCTTCATTTAAAACTATATTAAAATCAAAAGTTGGCATATTTGTATTTTCTGATCGTCCATTTGAATTTATTTCTTTTATTTTGCTATTATCAAAGAAACTTGTTGCTATTTGTTTTGCTTTTTCTTCATCAATATTTTCTCCTGTAAGCCCTTTTTTCTCTGATGATGTTAAATGTTCTGAAAAGGCTCCATCATAAATTAAACCTGCATATTCATGAAAGTTTTCCTCTAAGTTACTAAAACTATCTTTTGAAATGTTACTTACTTGTGTTGCAAATACACTACTTCCTTTTTTTGTTAGTTCTCCCCATTTTATTCTCCCATCATTCATATCTGCTGAGAGTTGATTTAGAGTATTTTCAAGTTCTATACTATAATTGTGTAAGTCTTTTAAATTGTTTAAATCATCTTGAGTTAAAGCTTCATTGTTTATATTTTTTCTAGAAAGTGTATAACTATAATCACTTACTTGATTTAAAAATTTAGAGGTATTACTAAGCTCATTTGATCCTATTGGAAGCATTGCAAGGTATGCTTGTGCCAAATTTGCTTCTCTCCATACATGTGTTAAAACTTCTGCACCATGTTCAGGTGTTTTTGATATTAATGACTTAGCAAGATATGTTTCAACATTTTGTACATAATCTACAAGTTCAAAAAATGCCATATTATAATCATTTTCAGTGGCTTGCCTAAAAGTTCTTTCTCTTTTATAAGTGTATAACCCAAGTACTGCTATTACAGTAACTAGTGTTACTACTAATGTAAGCATATGTCTATCTTTTAATCTATTTTTCCAATCGTATACTTTTTCTTTAATATTCATATTAAAATTCTTCCTTTCTTTGTTTTTGTTTATATTTTTATTTAAGTATTTTGTTATATATAAAATACTATTTTTTTGTGTTCAGAATTTTGAAGTTAGAGCTTGGATTTTTCTTTTTAAGCAATTTTTTAGTTTATACCTTTTATTTTTTGTTTTATAAAGGGCTGTCCCTTTTACAAAAAAATTTTTTAAAAAACTCTGTTCATTTTAACACTATTCATTATTTTATAAATATGTTTTTCAGTATTACTATAAATTTTTCAACCTCTAACTTCTACTTCCATTTAACTACAAAATCTATGTTTTCCAATAGTTTTAATCAATGGTCTTGACCATATCCATTTGTTTGTGGCTGTTGCGGGGTTAAAATAATATATTGCTCCTCCTGTTGGGTCCCAACCATTCATTGCATCTTGTGCTGCCTTTAGTACTGTTGAGCCTTCTGCTATTGCTACATTTATTTGACCATCTGCTACTGCTGTAAATGCTCCACTTTGGTAAATTACCCCTGCTATTGTGTTTGGAAATTTGGAACTTTTTACTCTATTTAGTATAACAGCGCCTACTGCAACTTGCCCTTCATATGGTTCTCCCCTTGCTTCTCCATTTATTGCTCTTGCCATTAGTTGTAAATCTGATGTTGTAGATGCACTTGACTTTGCATATACAGATGTGTTTTCCACATTATTTACATTTATGTTTATAACTATAAATAAAAATGCACATAATATTAAAAAAATTGTTAACCATTTTTTCCTTATCATTTTTTAATTTTCCTTTCGTTTTTACGTTATTTACCTTTATTTTTCCTTTTTTTTTGGTTTTTATTCTCAAAATTTTATATTTTTGTAATTATATAAAACCGCTATTTTTCAGTAATTTCAGAAGATTAGATTATAAATTTAAAAAATTTTTTAAAAAAATTTCAAAAAAGTATTGCATTATGTTTACTGTTGTGCTATAATAAATTTAGTTCTCAAGAGAGACAAGTACTTTTAAAATTAAAAATCCATAAGGAGGTAACGGCCTATGCGCGGAAGTCCCACATGTACACTTTTAGATAATTCTTAGAATCCGGCGCCGGCATCCGGCATCACTGTAACTCGTTAACTGATATTCTCATCGGGTGAGGAAAACATTTATGGCACGAGATCGACCTAAAGGAAACATTGTAAATTCAAATCATAAAATATCGTAGCCAGCGCGCGGTACGCGAGGAGGAAGTATGATTCGGACAAGTGGATTTGTTTAGCGGGCTTAGCCCGCGGAGAAAAAACTTAATATGGAAAAACAAAATAGCGGCTAAAACGGAGCATTTATTAACGCTCCGTTTTTCTATTTGTGTTTTTTTTATTTTTATGGTATTATATTAAAAATAAATACTAACAATATTTATACTAATTTAACTTGTCAAAAGTTTTAGTTTTGCAAATTTATAATTGGAGATAAATTATGAAGAGAATTTTAATTTTTTATGCCTCTTATGGAGGTGGCCACTTTTCTGCTGCCAAATCTATTAAACAGTATATTGATGATAATTATACAGATACACAAACATATATGATAGACTGTGTTAAATATATTAATAAAGCTTTCGAAAAAGTTACAACAACTGCATACAAGGAGATGGCAAGAAAAGCACCTTGGACGTGGGGTAAGGTCTATTATAAATCTGAAGATGGTATTATAGCAAAGGTAACTTCTACTTCTAATAAAATTATGGCTGTGAAAATGAATTCATTATTTAGGGAAATTAAACCTGACCTTGTTATTTGTACTCATGCCTTTGGTTCACAAATGACTAGTTATTTAAAGAAAAAAGGTAAGACTAACTGCACTTTAGCTACTATTATGACTGACTTTGCTCCCCATAATCAATGGTTAATTGGTAGTGAATTTGTAGATTATTATTTTGTATCAAATGATAATATGAAGGATTTGATTGTTAAAAATAATAATATTAGTAGTGATAAAATATATGTAACAGGTATTCCTATTTCTAATCGTTTTTTACAAAAATATAATAGAAATGAAATTTTAGAAGAATTTGGACTATGTAATAATAAAAAAACTATTTTATTTTTTCGGTGGTGGAGAATATGGAATAGGTAAAAATAAAACAATTAATATTTTAAATATTCTTGCTAAAAGTAATTATAATATTCAAATTGTTGCTATTGCTGGTAGGAACGAGAAACTAAGAATGGATTTTGAAGATATCGTATTAGAAAATAATAAACAAGATTCTATTAAAGTTTTGCCTTTTACAAATAAAGTACCTGAACTTATGAGTATTTCTGATTTAGTTATTACAAAACCTGGAGGTCTTACTACTAGCGAAAGTTTAGCAAGTTTTCTTCCTATGATTGTTATTAACCCAATACCAGGCCAAGAAGAACAAAATGCTGAATTTTTAGAAAATAACGGTGCTGCTATTTGGATAAAAAAAGATTCAAATCCTGAGGATATTATAAACTATATTTTAAGCGATGAAAATAAATTAAATAATATGAAAAAAAATTCTATCAAATTAGCAAAAATGAATTCTACTAAAGATATTTGTAAAATTTGTTTAGAAGGAAAGGAGAATAATAATGACTAGTAAACAACGTGCTTATTTAAGAGGATTAGCAAATAATATAGATGCAATTTTTCAAATTGGGAAAGGTGGTATTTCTGATAATTTAATTTCTCAACTTTCTGACGCATTAGAAGCAAGGGAATTGATAAAAATTTCTGTTTTAGAAACAGCTCCTGCAAATGCTAAATTATTAGGAAATGAAATTGCAGAAGCCACTAGTTCTACTTTAGTGCAAACTGTAGGCAATAAAATTACTTTATACAGACCTAGAAAAAAGGATTCTAAAATTGTATTACCTAAATAAATTGTTAAAATTGCATATTATACTTAAGAGATTATATTTATGTTTTTTTGGTGATTCAAAAAAAGAATAGAAACAATTTTATAAAGTTTTTTAAAAAATTGTTTCTATTTTATTGACTTTTATTTAAAATAGTGTTAATATTATTAATGCAATTGATTTTGGTTCAGTAGCTCAGTTGGATAGAGCAACGGATTTCTAATCCGTGGGTCGGGGGTTCGAATCCCTCCTGGATCACCAAGTAAAAACCGCCATTTCAATACTTATGGCGGTTTTTATTTATATTATCTTATTCTTTCTATAAAAATTTTACAAATTCATTCTGTTTTATTTCCTTTATTTATCTCTTTATTAACTTTTAGTCTTATATATTTCCATTCAAGTTCAGTTATATATTTCATAGATTCAGTTGATAGTAAATTATTCTCCTTTGCGTATTTATTCCATTCTTCTAATTCTGGAAATTTACCATTCTTTATTGTAATTTTTATTAATTCTTTATAACTTGCATCGTAAAATGTTTTCATTTTGCTATTGATTGGGAATTTTCTTAATTGCATTGATAATGAATAGTAATGATTTATTAATTTATCTATTTCATTACTTAACTGTATTATTTGTTTATCATTTAGTTTGCCTTGCTGTATTCCATTATTTAATTTACTTTGCAAATTTTTTATTTCATGATTTAATTTCCTTTCCATTTATCATCACCACACATCCATAATTATAAGATATATGCCTTTACTAAATTAGCCTTAGTATTTTTTATTATACTACTCTGCTTTTTTTATATATTATACGCCTTTATGTTAACAAGCTGTGTCGAATACTGTCGTTTAAGTTAAAAAAATACAGAATTGATTTCATTACAATTCTGTATTTTTATTAATTTTTTTACTATAACTATTTAATTAATTATGTTATTTAATTTTCCCAAAATGCTTTATAACCTTTATATGCTTCATAAATATCAAATTTACTTGTTACTTCATATGGTGCATGCATTGAAAGTACTGGTACACCACAATCTATTACATCTACACCTTTATTTGCTAATATATAGGCTATAGTTCCTCCTCCACCTATATCTATTCTTCCTAATTCAGCAAATTCATATTTTACATTGTTTTCCTCAAATATTCCTCTTACTTGTGCCACAAATTCTGCATTGGCATCTGATGCTCCTGATTTTCCTCTTGCTCCTGTATATTTATTAAGTCCTAATCCTCTTCCTATATACCCTGCATTATTTTTTTCATATGCTGAAGCAAATGTTGGGTCATATGCTGCATCTACATCTGCTGATAGCATCTTTGAATTAACAAAGATTTTATCTAATAAATTTGGTCTATTTATTTCTAATCTATTTAAAATCTCTGATATAAATGTATCAAATACATGAGATTCCATTCCTGTATTTCCCATACTACCTATTTCTTCTTTATCTGATACTATACATACTGCTGTTGTTCGTGGTTTTTCTATATCCATCAGTGCTTTTATTGATGTATATACACACACTTTATCATCTTGACCATAACCTGCTACCATACTTCTATCTAACCCCATTGTTTTACTGTTAAACGCCGGTACCAATTCTATTTCTGAACTTACAAAGTCTACTTCTGTTATTCCATATTTATTATTTAATATTTTTAATATATTTAATTTAACTGCTTCTGACACATTTTCACCATTATATGGAATACTTCCTACAAGTAAATTTAATTCTTCTCCTTTTATCCCTTCTTTTAGCTTTCTTTCCATTTGTTCTGAAGCTAAATGTGGTAAAAGGTCTGTTATTGTAAATATTGGGTCATTTTCATCTTCTCCAATATTTATTTCTACTTTTTCTCCATTTGCTTTTACTATTACTCCATGTATACTAAGTGGAATTGTTGTCCATTGATATTTTTTTATTCCTCCATAATAGTGTGTTTTTAAGAATGCTAAACCAGAATCTTCGTATAATGGATTTGGTTTTAAGTCTAACCTTGGAGAATCTGCATGTGCTCCTATTATATTTATTCCATTTTCTATAGTTTCCTCACCTATTATTGCAAGATACATACTTTTATCTCTATTTATATAATAAACTTTATCTCCTGATTTTAAATTTGAAAATTCACGAATATTCCTAAACCCATTACTTTGTGCTATTTCTTTTACACTTTTTATAATTTCTCTTTCAGTTTTTGATTTATTTAAAAATTCAATATATCCATCACAAAAATTAAATATATTTTCTTTTAAACCTTCTTCTATTCCTTCCCAGCCTGTTTTTGTCTTTCTAAATAAAGCATCCTTTAGTTTTTCTGTTTCTGTCATCTTATTTTCCTTCCTTTCTTTTGTAATATCCTCTATATTATTTTTTCTACTTTTTTTTATTATTTCCTTTTTTTAATAATTATATTATTTTTTAATATAATTAATTTAAATAGTATTTACAAATTTATTATTTTGTTGTTTAATTTATTTGTAGAAATTTAATAAATGAGGTAGAATTA
>CATLFA010000025.1 GCA_949927585.1 uncultured Clostridiaceae bacterium | reverse complement strand
TTAAATATAAAAGGTGGAAATGGAACAACATATGATACATCTCATATAGATAAAGAATATGCAAGAATAGACACACCAAGAACACCAGGATATTTTACTCCAATAACACCATATGTTATGTTTGAGACTGGTTCAACTTTTAATACTAAAATAAAGAAATTATATAACGATAATATAGCAACAATAGAAAGACCAGACACAGAAGAGCCGCTACCAGAAAACAACATAGTAACAATAGAAAGATCAAGTGTAGAGCCAACAACAGAAAAATATATAGAATTACAAACAGTAGATTCAACTAATTTTATAAAAATGTGGGTAGACAAAAATGATTATACAAAAATACTTTGGTATACAAAAGTTGAAAGACCACAATTAAATAGCGACTCAAGCGGAATGTTTAGTGATTTAACTAAATTAGAGTCACAAGATATAACAAATATATGTGATACAAGTAATGTAACAAATATGAGTGGTATGTTTTGGCACTGTAATAATCTGACAACGCTAGATGTAAGTGGATTTGATACAAGTAATGTAACAGATATGAATAGGATGTTTAGTAGATGTGGCAGTCTAACAACACTAGATGTAAGTGGGTTTGATACAAGTAATGTAACAAGTATATATGAAATATTTTACCGGATGTAGCAGTCTAAGCACACTAGATGTAAGTGGATTTGATACAAGTAATGTAACAAATATGAATCAAATGTTTTTCCGGATGTAGCAGTCTAACAAAACTAGATGTAAGTGGATTTGATACAAGTAATGTAACAAATATGAATCAAATGTTTTACCGGATGTAGTAGTCTAACAGAATTAGATGTAAGTAATTTCGATACAAGTAATGTAACCAATATGGGTGCTATGTTTAATGGATGTAAAAACTTAACAAAACTAAATGTAAGTGGACTTGATACAAGAAATGTAATATATATGACTCAAATGTTTTACCGGATGTAGCAGTCTAACAACATTAGATGTAAGTGAATTTGATACAAAAAATGTAACAAGTATGGGTAATATGTTTAGTGGATGTAGCAAATTAGCAACACTAAATGTAAGTAAATTTGATACAAAAAATGTAACAAGTATGAATGAAATGTTTTACCGGATGTAGCAGTCTAACAGAATTAGATGTAAGTAATTTCGATACAAGTAATGTAACTAATATGGGTTATATGTTTTACAATTGTAGTAAATTAACAAAACTAGATGTAAGTAAATTTAATACAAATAAAGTAACAAATACGAGTGGTATGTTTGAAGCATGTAGTAAATTAACAAAACTAGAAGTAAGTGACTGGGTTACAAGTAAAGTAACTAATATGGCTAGTATGTTTAATGGATGTAGTAACTTAACAACACTAGAAGTAAATAATTTTGATACAAGTAATGTAACTAATATGGCTAGTATGTTTAGTGGATGTATTAACTTAACAAAACTAGATGTAAGTAGATTTAATACAAGTAATGTTAAACATATGAGTTATATGTTTAACAGATGTAGTAACTTAACGGAACTAGAGGTAAGTGGATTTAATACAAGTAATGTAATAAGTATGAATAATATGTTTAATGGATGTGGTAACTTAACAACACTAGGTGTAAGTGACTGGGATACAAGTAATGTAACAAGTATGAGTAGTATGTTTAGTGAATGTAAAAGTCTAACAGAATTAAATGTAAGTAATTTCAATACGAGAAATGTAACAAAAATGAATAATATGTTTTTGGGTTGTAGTGGGCTAACAATATTAAATGTAAGTAATTTTGATACAAGCAATGTAACAGATATGGGTTTTATGTTTAATGGATGTAGCAGTCTAACAACGCTAAATGTAAGCAAATGGGTTACAAGTAATGTAACTAGTATGAATAGGATGTTTGGTGGATGTAGCAATCTAACAACACTAGATGTAAGTGACTGGGTTACAAGTAATGTGACAAATATGAGTTATATGTTTAATGGATGTAGCAGTCTAACAACACTAGATGTAAGTGACTGGGTTACAAGTAATGTGACAAGTATGATTGAAATGTTTAATGGATGTAGCAGTCTAACAATGCTAAATGTAAGCGAATGGGTTACAAGTAATGTAACAAATATGCAATCGATGTTTAACAGATGTACAAAATTAACAACGCTAGATGTAAGTGGATTTGATACAAGTAATGTAACAAGTATGAGTAATATGTTTCAGCGGATGTAACAGTCTAACAACACTAGAAGTAAGTGGAATTGATACAAGAAATGTAACAAGTATGAATAGTATGTTTGATGGATGTAGCAGTCTAACAACACTAGATGTAAGTGACTGGGTTACAAGTAATGTGACAAATATGAGTTATATGTTTAATGGATGTAGCAACTTAACAACACTAGATGTAAGTGACTGGGCTACAAGTAATGTGATAAATATGAGTTATATGTTTAGTGGATGTAGTAACTTAACAACACTAGATGTAAGTGGATTTGACACAAGCAATGTAACTAATATGAGTAAGATGTTTGGTGGATGTAGCAGTCTAACAGAACTAGAATTAAGTAATTTTGATACAAGTAATCTAACAAGTATGTTTAGTATGTTTTATGGATGTAGCAGTCTAACAACACTAGATATAAGTGACTGGATTACAAGTAATGTGACAAATATGAGTTATATGTTTAATGGATGTAGCAACTTAACAACACTAGATGTAAGTCGAATTGATACAAGAAATGTAACAAATATGAATTATATGCTTTATGATTGTAGTAACTTAACAACAATTTATGCTAGTGACAATTTTGTAACAAATCAAGTAGAAGAATCAACAAATATGTTTGGTAGATGTTCAAAGCTAATAGGCGGTAATGGTACAACTTATAATTCTTCTCATACAAATAAAGAATATGCAAGAATAGATACAGAAGAAACACCAGGATACTTTACTAGCAAAGAAGATATAACAACTGCTGAAGAACAAGACATAGCTATGGATTTAAGCACAAATAAACAAGAAGAAATTAAACTAAACTATGTAGAAGAAAATGAACAAAATAACAAAAATGATAAAGCTACTAATGTTAGTGCAGAAAATGAATCTGCAAAATTGACAGAAATTGAAATTTTACCAGTAACAGAAAGTGAGACTTTACCAGTAAAACAAAATAGCGATTCTACTGAATTTAAAACAGAAACTAAAAAAGAAGAAATAAAAGAGATAGAATCACAAGACTCTACAACTAAAACAGAAGTAGAAGATGATATGAATTAAAATATAGAAGCTAAATTTAATTAAAGGCAAAACTCAAAAACAACAAAGTGTAAAATAATTCACTTTGTTGTTTTTTTCTATTGTACTTTTTAAAATTAACAGTTATAATAACAAAAGAGAAAAGTGAAGAGTGAAAAATCAATAATACACGCTTCATATAAAGGAGGAAGTAAAATGAAAGTATTAGTTATCAACTGTGGAAGTTCATCATTAAAATACCAATTAATTGATATGGCAAATGAAGAAGTATTAGCAAAAGGAAATTATGAAAGAATAGGGCAAGAAAATAGCTTTTTAACACATAAAGTAAATGGAGAAAAATATGTATTAGAAAACCCAGTACCAAGTCATAAAGAAGCTTTAGAATTTATGCTAAAACAATTATTAAGTTCAGAATATGGTGTTATAACATCACTAGATGAAATAAGTGCAATAGGACATAGAGTGCCACATGGAACAGACATATTTGATAAATCTGTATTAATTACAGATGAAGTAATAAAAGAAATAGCAAGTTGTGAAGAACTTGCACCAATACATACACCACCAATTTTAAATGGTATAGAAGCATGTAAAAAAGTAATATCAGGAAAGCCAATGGTAGCAGTATTTGATACAGCATTTCATCAAACAATACCTGAAGAAAGGTATATATACCCAGTTCCATATAAATACTACCAAAAATACAAAATGCGCAAATATGGTTTTCATGGAACAAGCCATAGGTATGTATCACAAAGACTAGCAGATTTAGTAAATGATAGAATAGAAAACTTAAAAACAGTAGTATGCCACTTAGGCCAAGGTGCAAGTCTATGTGCAGTAGATGGAGGTAAATCAGTAGAAACATCTATGGGAATGACACCAGTATCAGGAATAATGATGTGTGCAAGGTCAGGAGATTTAGACCCATCAATAGTAACATTCCTAATGAAGAAAGAAGGATTAACACCAGAAGAAATAGAACACATATTAAACCAAGAATCAGGAACATATGGAATATCTGGAGTAAGTAAAGATACTAGAGACATATGTAAAGCAGAAAAAGAAGGAAATGAAAGAGCAGCCTTAGCAAACAGAGCATATACATATAATGTAGCTCAGTATATAGCAAAATATGCAGTTTCAATGAATGGAATAGATGCAATAGTATTTACAGCAGGAATAGGAGAAAACCAAGGACGTATACGTGAAGAAATATGCAGCTACTTAAAATGGATGGGAGTAGAAATAGACAAAGAAGCAAACAAAGTACAAAGTGAAGAAAAAGAAATATCTACAAAAAGTTCTAAAATAAAAGTATGGGTAATACCAACAAACGAAGAATTAGTAATTGCTAGAGATACTAAGGCAATTGTAGAAAAATTATAATAATAGAAAACCACATAGAACATTTTATTGCTATGTGGTTTTTATTATCTATTCTTAATACTATCTATTTTTATTAAATATAAAATATACTTATAAATTATTATATTTTTCTTAAATGGCTTCTAAAAGTTTACAAAAAGTGATATAATAAATTTTAGTGAATAAGTTAAGAGGTAAAGGAGTATATTATGGAAGATAAGCTAATAAGTATAATAATACCTGTTTATAATGTAGAAAGATATTTAAGAGAATGTATTGATAGCATTATTGCACAAACTTATAAGAATTTAGAAATTATATTAGTAGACGATGGTTCATCAGATAAA
The DNA here is from genome assembly GCA_949927585.1 of uncultured Clostridiaceae bacterium. Classification (GTDB taxonomy): domain Bacteria; phylum Bacillota; class Clostridia; order TANB77; family CAG-508; genus UMGS1663. The sequence goes on along the minus strand of CATLFA010000025.1, from coordinate 19,448 downwards.
AGCGGAGAAATTTGTGACGAGTATAGTAAAAAAGATAGTAGGATAAAAGTAATTCACAAAAAAAATGGAGGTTTATCAGATGCCAGAAATGTTGCACTAGATATTGCTAAAGGTGACTATATTGGATTTATAGATAGTGATGACTATATTGAAAAAGATATGTTTCAAATTTTATATAACTTAGCAGAGGAATATAATGCTGAAATATCTTCAATTTCCTTTTATAAAATGCTAGAAAATAAAGTAATTAGTGTTAGAAATTCACGGTAAGTTAGAAGTTTTTAATAAGACAGAAGCTATAGAACAATTGTTAGAGGATGAAAAAATACAAAATTATGTATGGAATAAACTATATAAAAAAGAAATATTTGAAGGCATAAGATTTCCAGTTGGAAGAAATTATGAAGATATAACAGTTAGCATACAATTATTTGAAAGAATTAAAATTATGGCATTAAAAGAAGTTCCGAAGTATTATTACAGAGTAAGAAAAGATAGTATTACAAAAAACAAAACTACTAAAACATGTAGTGATTATATGAATGCTATATTAGAAAGATATCTATATATTAATAAAAATATTCCACAAGTTACTAAATACAACTCATATAATTTTGTAACATGTGCTATTTGGCTATATTCTGCAATAGTTACTTATGACTTTAATGAATTGTATTCTAAATATGAAGAGATATTTGAAATTTTAAAAAATATAATGACAAGTAATCAAAGTGATTTTATTTGGAGTAAATTAAACTATTATAGAAGAGCAATATTAGATATGATGTTATTAGATAAACATATGTCAAAAGAAGCTATAAAACAATTATATTTAGCACATGATGCAAATATTAGAAAAAAGTTAATTTAAACATTTTAGGAGGCAAAAGAATGGATAAAATAACCGTTATTGTACCAGTATATAATGTAGAAAACTATTTAGAAGAAGCAATTAATTCTGTGATATCACAAACATATAAAAATTTAGAAATATTAATAATAGATGATGGTTCAACAGATAATTCATCCCAAATTTGTGATAAATATGCTAAGAAAGATATTAGAATAAAAGTATTTCATCAAACTAATAAAGGATTATCAGGAGCTAGAAATACAGGGCTAAAAAATGCTACTGGAAAATATATTATGTTTTTAGACTCAGATGACAAGTTTGAGCCACAAGCATGTGAGACAATGTATAAATTTATAGAAAGAACAAAAGCAGATTATGCAATTGGAAACTATATTAATATAGATGAAGATGGAAGCAAATGGGAAACCCCAATATTTAAAAAGGATACATATAAAGAATTTACGCTATCTATAAAAGACTATGAAAAATCCTTTTATATTATGAACTCTGCTGTTTGGAATAAAATATTTAGAAAATCTTTTTTAGATTCTTTAAATATAACATTTGTTGAAAGATTACCAGCAGAAGATGCAATATTTACTACAACTTGCTTTATAAAATCTAAAAAAGTATGTTATATTCCTGAAGTTATATATCAATATAGACAACGTTATAGTAATTCTATATCTAATAGTTGTTCTAAAAAATACTTTGATGGAATTAATAAAGCATATAATATTATCTATCAAAACTTTAAAGACAATAATGAAATTGGTTTTTATAGATATTTTTATGCTAAAAGTATGAACTATATTTTATATAAATTCATTGATTCAACAAAATTAGAAAGACAAGAAAGAATAGAGATTTTACAAAATATGAAATGGTTTTATGAATTAAGTATAGAAATAAAAGTTCCAACTATACTAAAATCTGTAAAATATATATTAGAATCTATTATTCAAAATGACTATGAACAGACCTTAAAATATTGTGAAATGTTAGCACAAATAAGGAAAATGCTTCCTAAAGAAATAAAGGAAAAAATGTCAAAACCAAATGCTAATACATATAAAGAAATGTCAAGTGATGATATATAACATAATATTATATTATTCAAAAAGAATAACAATATGCATTGTTATTCTTTTTGAATAATTGGTCAGAAACCCAAATTAATATTGAAAAATAAAAGTAATTATTGTATAAAGTATGGAAGGAGGATAAAATATGTACTTAGAAAAAATAAAAACAGCACAAACAATTTATTTAGGAAAAGAAATAATATATAAAGAAGAAATGGAATCTACACAAGAATTAGCAAAAGAATTAGCAAAAAATAACGTGAAAAATGGAAGCTTAATTATTACAGACAATCAAACAAAAGGGAAAGGAACAAAAGGTAGAACATGGCAAGCAAGTAAAGGAAAAAATATAACAATGACAATAATATTAAATTCAAACTTAAAAATAGAAAAATTAGAAGGAATAACATTAAAAATAGCACAAGCCATAAAAGAAGGGCTAAAAGAATTATATGGATACAATCTAACCATAAAAATTCCAAATGACTTATTACTAAACGGCAAAAAGATATGTGGAATATTAACACAAACATCTAGTATTGGAAATAAGGTAAACTATATATTAATAGGTATAGGATTTGATGTAAATGAAGAAAGTTTTAGCAAAGAATTAGAAAGTATAGCAACTTCATTAAAAAAAGAATATAAAAAAGAATTTGAAAGAGAAGAAATTATAGTAAAGATAATTGAAAAAATAGAAAAAATTATATAAAAAAGTAACCTTTACACTAATAAAAGTGAAGGCTACTTTTTTATTTTTACCTAAATATTTGTTTTATAAACTGACCGCCCAGACTAATTGTAAAATTTAAAGTTTAAAGTTATTATTTAGAAAAATAAATATTAAGAATAGGGTGAGAAAATTGAAAACAGCATTTATGTTTCCAGGTCAAGGAGCACAATATCCTAGAATGGGAAAAGACATTTATGAAAAATATGAAGAAGCAAGAGAAATTTATGATAAAGCAAGTGAAATTTTAAATATTGACATTAAAAAGTTATGTTTTGAAATTTCACAAGAGGAGCTTTCAAAAACAGAAAACACACAAATAGCAATTGCAGTAACAAGTTTAGCTATTTTAGAAATTTTAAAGAAAAATGGAATTGAACCTGATATGTGCGTAGGACTTAGCTTAGGAGAATATGTAGCTTTAATATATGCAGGTATACTAAGTTTAGAAGATGGACTTAAACTATTAAAAAAACGTGGAGAATATATGGGAAATTTAGTACCAAACGAACAATTTTCTATGGCAGCAGTTATAGGTTTAGACAGTACTAAAATTGAAGAAATATGTGAAAAGTTACAAAATAACGGTTTATTTGTAAGTATAGCAAATTACAATTACTCTATGCAAACAGTTATATCTGGAAATAAAGAAGCATTAGAACAAGCAACAATAAATCTTAAAAATTTAGGGGCAAAAAAAGTAATACCATTAAATACAAGTGGACCTTTTCATACAAAAAAATTAGAAAAAGCAAAAGAATATTATGAAAAAGAGTTAGAAAAAGTTGAATTAAAAAAAGGAAATAAAGTAGTAATAAAAAACATAGATGGAATGCCTTATGAAGAAAGTGACAATATAAAAGAAATTTTAGCAAAACATATAATAAGTCCAGTAAGGTTTGATAAAAGTATAAAATTTATGAAAGATAAAGGAATTAGTACATTTATAGAAATAGGACCAGGAAAGACTTTAACAGGATTTGTAAAAAAAGAGTTAAAAGATTGCAATATAGAATGCTTTAGCACAGATAATTTAGGAGAATTAGAAGAAATATTAAATAAATTATAATTTAAAAAATTGAAGTAAGATATTATTTTATATTGAGAGTTAGAAGTTAGATATAATCATCCAAAGAAGTAGCTAAAAATCCAACCTCAAATTTTCAAAAAGAAAGGAAAAGTAAAAATGGAAGAAACAAAAAAAGTAGCCCTAATAACAGGAGGCTCAAGAGGAATAGGAAAAGAAATTGCAAAAAAATTTGCCATAAAAGGATATAACATAGTAATCAACTATGTTTCAGAAAATACAGACTTAAATAAACTAAAAGAAGAATTCAAAGAAACAGAAGTACTATTTGTAAAAACAGATGTAACAAACTATGAATCATGTGAAAACATGGTAAAAAAAGCAATAGAAAAATTTGGAAAAATAGATGTTTTAGTAAACAATGCAGGAATAACAAAAGATGGTTTACTTATGAGAATGAAAGAGGAAGACTTTGACAAAGTAATAAAAGTAAACTTAAAAGGAACCTTCAACATGACAAAAAATGTAATACCATATATGATGAAACAAAGAAATGGAAGAATAGTAAACATAGCATCAGTAGTAGGAGTAACAGGAAATGCAGGCCAAGCAAACTATGCAGCATCAAAAGCAGGAATAATAGGTTTTACAAAAACAGTAGCACGAGAGTTAGCAAGTAGAAACATTTTAGCAAACTGCATAGCACCAGGATTTATAAAAACAGATATGACAGAAATATTATCAGATACTGTAAAGCAAAACATACATTCACAAATTCCACTAAATAAAATGGGAGAAGCAAAAGAAGTAGCAAATGCAGTATACTTCCTAGCATCAGAAGAAAACACATATATAACAGGTCAAGTTTTAAATGTAGACGGAGGAATGGTAATGTAATAATATAAATGTCTCAATTAGGGACAGTCCCTAATTGAGACATTGGGGCAATTTGTACCACCCTTTTAAACAATAGAGAGGAGATTATAAATGAAAAGAAGAGTTGTTGTAACAGGTTTAGGAGCTATTACTCCTATTGGAAATAATGTAGAAGATTTTTGGAATGGTATCAAGCAAGGTAAATGTGGTATTGATGAAATAACATTGTTTGATACAACTAATTTTAAAGCAAAACTTGCAGGTGAAGTTAAAAATTATAATCCTGAAGATTTTCTAGATAAGAAATCTGCTAAGCGTTTAGATAAATTTTCTCAATTTGCAGTTATAGCTTCTAAAGAGGCTATGAAAGATAGTGGAATTTCAGAAGAAAATACAGATATGACAAGAGTAGGTGCTATTATTAGCTCTGGAATAGGTGGACTTAATACAATAGAGGAACAAAATAGAAATCTTTTAGAAAAAGGACCAGATAGAATTTCACCTATGTTTATACCAACTGCAATTGTTAATATGGCAACTGGCAATGTTGCTATCGAGCTAGGTATAAAAGGAGAATCTTATTCAATGGTGACAGCATGTGCCAGTGCTACTCATTCAATAGGGGAGGCTTTTCGTGCAATTCGCCATGGTTATCAAGATGCTATGGTAGTAGGAGGAACTGAAGCTTCTATTACACCAACAGGTGTTGCAGGCTTTAGTAATATAAAGGCTTTAAGCACTACAACTGACAAACTAAGAGCTAGTATCCCATTTGATAAAGAAAGAAGTGGCTTTGTAATGGGAGAAGGCGCAGGTGTTATTATTTTAGAAGAGTTAGAGCATGCTAAAAAAAGAAATGCTAAAATATATGCAGAAATGATAGGATATGGTGCGAGCTCTGATGCATACCATATAACTTCGCCACTACCAGATGGAGAAGGTGGAGCTCGTGCAATGATAAATGCAATGAAGGATGCTGAAGTTATGCCAAAAGATATTACATACATAAATGCTCATGGAACATCAACACCTTTAAATGATAAATGCGAGACTTCTGCTGTAAAAACAGCTTTGGGAGAATATGCTACTACTGTGATGGTAAGTTCTACAAAAGGACATACAGGTCATTTGTTAGGTGCAGCAGGTGGCATTGAAGCTATTGCATGTGTTAAAGCAATAGAAGATAATTTTGTACCAGCAACAATAGGTTATAAAGAAAAAGATGAAGAATGTGATTTAGATATAGTTCCAAATGTAGGTAGAAATACAGAAGTTAAAGTTGCAATGTCAAATTCTTTAGGGTTTGGTGGCCATAATAGCACAATAATTTTTAAAAAATATAAAGATTAAAACTGTAGGGGTCGCCCAAAGTGCGACCCAAGAAATAGCCGAACTATGAATAGTAAAAAAGAAAGGATAAATTTCAAAATGGATTACAACGAAATTAAAAATTTAATAAATGATATTGGACATTCAAATGTAGATGAAGTAAACTTAGAATTTCCAGATGGAATAAAAATAAGTGTAAAAAAGAACAATCAAGTTATTAAAGAAGTTGTAAAAGAAAATACAACTGAAACACTAGAAAATATAAAACAAACTATTACAACAAAAGAAATTAAAGAAGAAAATGAAGATTTCAAAGTAATAAAGTCTCCAATGGTTGGAACATTTTATTCAAAATCTGCACCAACAGCTAACCCTTTTGTAAAAGTAGGAGACAAAGTAAAAAAAGGGCAAGTGCTATGTATATTAGAAGCTATGAAGCTTATGAATGAAATAGAGTCAGAATATGATGGAGAAATAGTGGAAGTTTGTGTTAAAGACGATGAAATGGTAGAGTTTGGGCAAGTTTTATTTAAAATAAAAAATTAGAAATTTGTATTTTTGTAATGTTTTTATATAAAAATAACAAATGCAAAAATGCATTTGTTATTAAAAAATTATAAAGTGTTTCTTAATGTAACCATTGTTTTATTAACTTCTTCAAAACGTTGAATACTATAATTACAATAACCAACAGCATCTAATACAAATGAAATATCAACAAATGAATAAAAAGCACTATCGATTTCAAGTATTCGTTTTGAGTAACCATCATATCCTGCAATACAACCAAAATAATGGTCCATTACAGCTTGAAGAATATTAAAATGTAATGGTAATATAGTTTCATTATCTTGCCATTTTCTAGCTAAATTAAAAAACCGGCTTCCATTAAACATAACTTAATCTCCTTTCTACTGTATTACACAGCTGAAAACAAGTTAAAATAGCACTTGACTATTAAAGTTACTTTGGTAATTATAACATAATACAAATAAAAAATCAAATATAAAGAATGGAGAGTTTTCAACCTCCATTAAGAAAGGAAAACAAAAAATGTTAAATATAAACGAAATAATGAAAATAATTCCACAAAGAGCGCCATTTCTAATGATAGATAGGGTAGAAGAATATGTGCCAGGTCAAAGCTGTATAGCATATAAAAATGTATGCATAAATGAACCACATTTTGCTGGTCATTTTCCAGGTCAGCCAATTATGCCAGGAGTTTTAATAGTAGAGGCATTAGCACAAACAGGTGCAGTTGCTATTCTTTCTATGGAAGAAAATAAAGGTAAAAATGCTTTATTTGGTGGTATAGATAAATTACGTTTTAAAAAACAAGTTTTACCAGGAGATGTATTAAAACTAGAAGTAAAAATAATAAAACAAAAAGGACCAATAGGAATAGGAGAAGCTATAGCAACAGTTGATGGGAAAGTAGCAGTAAAAGGTGAATTAACATTTGCTATTGTTTAGTAAATTAAGGAGTTAGAGAATATGTTAAAGAAAGTATTGATAGCAAACCGTGGAGAAATTGCTGTAAGAATTATTAGAGCATGTAGAGAACTTGGTATTTCTACAGTTAGTGTTTATTCTGAAGTTGATAAGGACTCACTTCATGTTAAATTAGCTGATGAAGCTGTTTGTATAGGTCCAGCAAGTCCTAGTAAAAGTTATTTAAACGTTAAAAATATATTAGAAGCAGCTTGCTTAACTGGTGCAGATAGCATTCATCCAGGCTTTGGGTTTTTATCTGAAAATAGTCACTTTGCAAAAATGTGTGAAGAAATTGGCATTAAGTTTATAGGACCTTCTTATAAAATGATAGAGTTAATGGGAAATAAATCTAAAGCCAAGGAAACAATGAAAAATAGTGGTGTTCCAGTTGTTTTAGGTTCAGATGGAGTTGTAGAAAGCTTAGAGGAAACTAAAAAGATTGCAAAAAATATTGGTTACCCAGTTATATTAAAGGCATCAAGTGGAGGAGGAGGTAAAGGAATTAGAATTGCCTACTCGGAAGAAGAATTAATAAAAGAATATAACATAGTAAAAAATGAAGCAAAGATTTCTTTTAATGATGATAGTTTATACATAGAAAAGTATATTGAAAATCCACGCCATATAGAAATTCAAATAATGGCAGATGAACATGGAAATGTAGTACATTTAGGTGAAAGAGATTGCACGGTTCAAAGGAAAAATCAAAAGATATTAGAAGAAACACCATCAAGCTTTATTGATGATAAATTAAGAAAGAAAATGGGTAAAGTAGCTGTAAACGCAATAAAAGAAATAGGATATACAAATTTAGGTACAATAGAATTTTTAGTAGATAAAAATAAAGATTTCTATTTCATGGAAACAAATACAAGAGTTCAAGTAGAACACCCAGTAACTGAAATGTATACAGGGATAGATATAATAAAAGAACAAATAAGAATAGCAAGTGGAGAAACTTTAACCTTTACACAAAAGGACATTAAATTTAGTGGTCATAGTATGGAATGTAGAATAAATGCAGAAAATCCAAGTAAAAACTTTATGCCATGTCCTCGGGAAAATAACAGGACTACATTTGCCAGGTGGAAACAATATAAGAGTAGATACATGCGTATATACAGACTATATAATTCCTCAAAACTATGATTCTATGATAGCTAAAGTAATTGTACATGGTCAAAATAGAGAAGAATCTATTGCAAAAATGAAAAGTGCATTAAGAGAGTTTGTAATTGAGGGGATTGACACAAATATAGAATTTCTAGATAAAATTTTGAGTAATGAGAATTTTATAAGTAATAATTATGATACATCTTTTATTCAGAAAGAATTTAATATGTAATACAATTTTTCCATTTACAAGTTTAACTATTACAAATAAATTAAAAAGGAGAAAACTATGGAATTAAGAGGTATAAAAATAGGAGATAAAATTTCTAAATTTCCTATTATACAAGGTGGTATGGGTGTTGGTGTTTCACTACACAAACTAGCAGGCAATGTATCTAAAGAAGGTGGAATTGGTATTATTTCTACAGCAGATATTGGATATAAAGATGAAGAATTTTCAAAAAATCCGTTAAATGCTAATTTGAAGGCTATTGGTATAGAAATAGAAAAAGCAAGAAAGATTGCACCAAATGGAATATTAGGTGTTAATATGATGGTTGCTATGAATAACTATGCAGAAACAGCAATTGAATGTGTAAAAAAAGGTATTGACTTAATAATTTCAGGTGCAGGTCTTCCAAAAGATTTACCAAAGTTTGTTAAAGGTACAAAAACTAAAATAGCACCAATTATTTCTTCATTAAGAGCATGCAAATTAATTACAAAACATTGGAGAGATAAATATGAGTATATTCCAGATATGATAGTAATAGAAGGTCCAGAGGCAGGTGGTCATTTGGGATTTAAATTACCTGAATTAGAAGAAAATAAACCTAATTTGGAAACTATTACAAAAGAAGTTGTAGAGTACATAAATGAAGTTGAAAAAGAGACAAATAAGGAAATTCCAGTAGTAGTAGCAGGTGGAATATTTGATGGAAATGATATAGCAAAATATTTAAAAATAGGGGCTTCTGGTGTTCAAATGGCTACTAGGTTTGTAGCAACAAATGAATGTGATGCAAGTATAGAATTTAAAAAAGCATATATAAATGCAAAAAAAGATGATATTAAAATTATTAAAAGTCCTGTAGGAATGCCAGGAAGAGCAATTAGAAATAAATTTATAGATACAGTTTCAAAAGAAAAAGAAAAAATCACAAAATGTTATCGTTGTATTCGTACTTGCGATGCAGTAAATACTCCATATTGTATTACAAAAGCTTTAATAAATGCAGTAAAAGGAAATATTGATGAAGCACTAGTATTTTGTGGTAGTAATGCCTATAGAATTAATAATATTGTATCAGTTCACGACTTAATTGAAGAACTAGCAAAAGAAACAAAACTAGCAATGTCAGAAATATAAGAACATAATAGTTTATTTTTGTAGGCGACATGTTCTTCGAAGAAATAACATAAAATGGCTAAACTAGCTACAAAAACAGAAAGGAGAAAATCTATGGTAGTTGATAAAATTAGAAAAATATCAAATTCAGAAAGTAAAATAAATAAGAATACTGAAGCCTCTGATAAATTAATAGGTAAATGGGTTAAATGTGATTCTTGTAAAGAAATTTTATATAAGGAAGATGTTAAAAATAATTTTAGTGTATGTCCAAATTGTAGCAAGCATTTTAGGCTATCAGCTAGAAGAAGAATTGCACAAGTTATAGATGAAGGTACTTTTTGCGAGATAAACGAGAATATGCAAACTTTAGACCCATTAAATTTTAGTGGCTATATAGATAAAATAAAACTACTACAAGAAAAAACAAATATACAAGAAGCAATAAAAACGGGAACTGGTAAAATAGATGGAATGGAAGTTGCAATAGGAGTAATGGATGGCAATTTCATGATGGGGAGTATGGGAAGTGTTGTAGGAGAAAAAATATCATGTTTGGTAGATAAGGCAATAGAAAAAAAGCTTCCACTTATACTATTTTGCGTATCAGGTGGAGCCAGAATGCAAGAAGGAATTGTATCATTAATGCAAATGGCAAAAACTTCAAATAGTTTAGCGAAATTAGATGATGCAGGGCTTTTATACATATCTGTTCTTACAGACCCAACAACAGGAGGAGTAACAGCAAGCTTTGCAATGTTAGGAGATATAATATTAGCAGAGCCAGATGCATTAATAGGTTTTGCAGGTCCTAGAGTAATTGAACAAACAATGAAACAAAGCTTACCAGAAGGCTTTCAAAAGTCAGAATTTTTATTAGAGCATGGATTTGTAGATAAGATTGTAGAAAGAAAAGATATGAAAAATACATTGGCACAAATTTTAAAGTTTCATATATAAATAAAGTGCCAAGGGTTATTAAGCCTCAGCACTTTTAAAAGAAATATTGGTATATTTTCCATAATCCATACCATACATCTCGTTTATTGTAGAATGTGAAAAAGAGATGAGTTCGTAACCTAAGTCGTTACAAACAGCTTCTACAGTTCGTTTCCGATAATATCCCACAATTGGAATTACCTTTCCAACTATAAGATTTTTATACAAATCTACAGTATTATAATACATTATAAGTTGTGATATTAAATTTTCTTTGGCATACTGCCGTTGCTTTCTGTAAGTAAGGCGTAATTCGTAGGCTTTACCCATATGGAAAATTTCAGTATTCATAAACTACCTCCTATTAATGGATTAGATTTTAAACAACAGTTTCAACAATAAAATTATAACATAAATTTACATAAAAGTAAAGGAGAAAATAAATGAAAACAAAAAGAATATCTGCTTGGGATAGGGTTTTAATAGCTAGAGAAGCCACTAGACCTAAAGCATTAGATTATATAGAAAATATATTTGAAGAATTTATAGAATTTCATGGAGATAGATTATATAGTGATGATAAAGCCATAATAGGTGGAATTGCTAAAATAGATGATTTTACTGTAACTGTTATAGGTGAACAAAAAGGTAAAACTACAAGTGAAAATATGGAAAGAAATTTCGGAATGCCTAGTCCAGAAGGATATAGAAAAGCTCTAAGACTAATGAAACAAGCTGAAAAATTTGGTAGACCAATTATTACCTTTATAGATACTCCAGGAGCATACCCAGGAATAGGTGCAGAGGAAAGAGGGCAACGGAGAAGCTATTGCAAGAAATTTATTAGAAATGTCTAAGTTAAAAGTTCCTACTATATGTATTGTAATAGGAGAAGGCTCTAGTGGAGGAGCACTAGCTATGGGAGTAGGAGATAAAATATTAATGTTGGAAAATGCAGTATATTCAGTATTATCCCCAGAAGGATTTGCTAGTATTTTATATAAAGATTCAAGCAAAAGTAGTGAAGCAGCAGAACAAATGAAAATAACAGCCAAAGATTTAAAAGAATTAGGAATAATAGATGAAATAATAAATGAAGCACAAGGTGGAGCTCAAAATAATGAAGAACAAACTTATAGTAATGTAAAGAAAAGTATAATAAAGCATCTAAAAGCATTAAAAAAGCTAAATACTGATACTTTACTAGAACAAAGATATCAAAAATTTAGAACAATTGGTCAGAAGTATGTTAAATTTGAAAAAGATGATATATAATTTAAATAATAACGTAATTATATGATAGATGATAAAATTAAAAGGGAGTGTTCCTACTGTGTTATTTTGACACGAAAAGGGGTGTCCCTAATGTGCAAGGAGGAAACAGTAAAATGTTATTAAGTGGAAAAAAAGTAGTTATAATGGGAATAAGAAATAAATGGAGCATAGCGTGGGGAGCTGCAATGTCTGCTTATGAAAATGGTGCAGATGTAATATTTACATATAATAATTTAGAAAATAAAGATAAAATAGAAGCTTTAATTTCAGAAATTCCTAATTCAAAAGCATATTCTTGTGATGCATCAAGTGATGAAAGCATAGAAAAATGTTTAGAAGAAATTAAAAACAATCATGGTAAGGTTGATGGAATATTACATAGCATAGCACATGCAAATACAGAGGATTTAAGAAATGATTTCATTTTAACAAGTAGAGAAGGGTTTGCACATGCTTCAGATGTAAGTGCATATTCACTAGTTGCAATTTCAAGAATAGCAAAACAAAAAGAATTGCTAAATGAAAATGCAAGTATAGTAGCATTAACATATTATGGTTCTGAAAAATCTATTGAAGGATATAATGTAATGGGAGTAGCAAAAGCTGCATTAGAAACAAGTATAAAATATCTAGCAAAAGATTTAGGGAAAGATGGAGTAAGAATTAATGCAATATCAGCAGGCCCAATAAAAACATTATCTGCTAAGGGAATAAAGGATTTTAGCACTATATTAAACATAGTAGAGGAAAAAGCACCATTACATAGAAATGTAACTACAAAAGATGTTGGAGATACTGTAAGCTTTTTATTTAGCAATATGTCAAATGCAATTACAGGAGAAGTTATCCATGTAGATAATGGATTCTCTACAGTTGGTGTATAACCATTATAGTAAATAATTAAAAAGATATGTGTAAAAGGCTAATTGGTTAATAATACATATAAGTAATACCAAATTTCGCCTTTGTACAATTAAATATTAAAATATATAATTTAAAGGAGGTGAAAAAGGTGGAAGAAATATTTGAAGAAGTAAAAGGTATTATTGTAGAACAATTAGGTATAGAGGGAGAAAAAGTAACAATGGAAGCCTCTTTTATAGATGACCTAGGAGCAGATTCATTAGATATAGTTGAATTAGTAATGGCACTAGAAGAAAAGTATGATACTGAAATAGCAGATGAAGTAGCAGAAAAAATGGTTACTGTTAAAGATGTAGTAGAATACATAGCTAATAATAAATAATAAAGAAGTCGTCAATATGGCGATTTTTTTATTATTTATTAAGTTGTAGAAACAAGTATTGTCAATATATATAATCCTATTTATAATAATATATTAATAAAAAAGCAAACATTTTTTTGAAAAAACTATTGACAAAGAATATATGTTCGTATATAATGCTCTTACAAAACAAAATATTGTTCGTATAAATAGGAGGTATACAATAATGATAATAATAAATAAAAAGAAATTCACAAGGTCAATGCTTACACTAATAATAGGTTTGGTAATAATACTATTATATTTTACAAATATTTCATTCTCAAAAACAGAATTAGAAACTAAAACAATATTCGTTTCAACTGGAGATACATTATGGGAAATAGCAGAAAATGAACAAATAAATAATAGATATTATGAGGGAAAAAAAGTCCAAGAAATAATATATGATATAAGAAACACAAATAATTTAGCAGACAGTTATTTATATGAAGGTCAAAAATTAGAAATTTTAAGTTATAAAAAATAGTGTTATTGATATAATTTATAATCAAGTGTATTTTTCATTGAACGTTTTTGGTCGCCAAAATGACGACCATTATAATTAAATATATAAAATTTCAATCTAAAAGTTTAATGGATTACTTTCAACTGCATTTCTAACTTGTTCATTTGCAACATGAGTATAAATTTCTGTTGTAGAAATACTAGCATGTCCTAAAAGCTCTTGAAGAGCTCTAATATCAACTTGTCCATATTGATACATCAAAGTTGCTGCAGTATGTCTCAATTTATGTGTAGAATATTTAGAAGTATCTAAACCAGCTTGTCTAAGCTCTTTTTCAACTATATGTTGAACCGTTCTTTTAGAAATTCTTTCTCTGCGTTCACTTAAAAATAAAGCATTTTTAGATTTATAATCAATTCCTTCTTTAGGTCTAATTTCTAAATAGCCTTTAATAGCTTGCATGCAAGCATTATTAAGGTATATAGTTCTTTCTTTATTACCTTTACCAATAACTGTCATTTTGGCATCATCAAACTTAATATCACTAATATTAATACTAACTAGTTCAGAAAGACGCATACCACAATTTAAAAATAAAGTAATAATAGCAAAATCTCTTTCAGCATTTCTATTATCTTCATTTGATGCTATTTCTAGCAATCTTTTGCTATCTTCCAAGCTTAAATACTTAGGCATACGTTTATCTTGTTTAGGTGTTTCTAAATTTTGGGCAGGGTTAACATTAATTAATTTTTCTTTTACAGTTAAGTACTTAAAAAATATACGAATAGTAGAGATTTTCCTTGCACGAGTAGAAGCCTTACTATGGTTATTTACAGCTATATATGATATAAAAGAATGAATATCATCTAATGATATTTTCTTTAAAGTATCAACATCAAAGTCACTTATATTAATCTTATGAAAATCCTTTTCATTAGTCATTTTAAAATGAATCTTCATATATTTAAAAAACATAGCAAGATCATAATTATATTCTTTAATAGAATTAGGGGACTTATTTAAAATTGTAATAGAATAATCTAAAAAAGAATTTATAAATTCTGGGTTATCTTCGCGATTTATCATAATATAATACACTCCTTATATTTTAAATATTATGCATGAGAATCGATTTTAAGACATTTTTAAATTTTAAGCAACAAGTTATATGCCTCAAATAGTATTGAAATATACTGTTTGGGGCATTTCGACATTTTGTCCTACTTTTATTTGCGCAAAACTTTGATTTTGTGCAATCTTATCGCCTACGATTTTTCTACCTAGCCCTATTCTATATATAAATATTTTAAATGTCAATACTTTATTTAAAATTTAAATATAAAATATTATTATAATTATTTTCTTCTACTTCCCAATTATCTACCCAGTCTGAAACTGGACGTCTTAAAATTTTATAATATGTACAATTACAATTCAAATTGTATTTATTATTATAAAAATCATTATCTATATAAAAAATCTGTCTATAATGATTATGCCTCTTTTCTATATCATTAACAAATCTATAAACGTCGTCTATACTATTAAAAGTTCTTGCTATATATGGGCAAGCATTCCCTACTCTACAATATAAAGCATATTCATATTTACTATGTTTGTCATTTAAATAATACATATTACCCCCTTTTCTAGTTATATGCAAAAAAATTATAACATAATTATGTCTACTTGTCAAATTATGTGAATAATGTTATAATAATAACAAATAAACATAAAGGAGAGATTTATATGTGGTATATATTAATATTTATAATTATAGTATATATTATAAATATATATGTTAATAATATAAGTAAAATTAAAAAGGAAAACAAAACAAAAGAAGAAAATAATAATTTATCTAAATACAAAACTAACAATTATTTAATGACACAAACCGAATTACAATTTTACAGAGAATTAAAAAAAGTAACGGATAAATTAGAATTTACAATTTTTCCGCAAGTAAATCTTGAAAGAATTGTTAATGTTATAGATAATAATGTTGCAGATAGAAACAAAATAAAGTCAAGAAGTATAGACTATACAATTGTTAATAATAAAAATTGTAAAATTATATGTTGTATAGAATTAGACGATTACACACACAATAGAGCAAAAGCTATTAAAAATGATAATTTTAAAAATGAATTATTTAAAAAAGTAAATATTCCATTACATAGAATAAAAGTAAAAAATTATTATAACTTAGAAGAATTAGAAAGTATAATAAAAGAGAGCTATCAGCCCCCTATTTCAATTGTGAATAATTCATAAACAAAAACATTTTATCTTTATCGTTCAAATCATTATAGTGAAAATCTTTTATTTTACAATAATCATTTGAATAAGTCCAAAAATTTTCAGTAATTGTAAAATTTTTTATTACTTTACGTGCGGGAAGGTCATAAACCTCCGCACGTAATAAACCCTTAGAACATATATAAATTTGATTATGTTCATTTTTTATACATTCTTTTGTTATATATTTAGTAATATAATTAGAACATTTTAATATATCTTTTATTTTACTAAAACTACAAAAACCAAGACCATTATCAAAAAAATAAGAAGAAATATAACCATTTGAATTTATGTATATATCATTATCCAATAAATCACTAAATAAACCATGAAAATGAAAAGCACCGTTTTTATGTTTTTCAGTAATTAAAATATAATGAAATTTTAAATCACGTCTCGAAAATCTCTTTGAATATGCTTTTATTAATTTAGATAATTTATCTTGGCATTCTTGTAAACTAAATCTGTCAGCATTTTTACTATTAACAGTTAAAGTTACAAAATATTTAAAATCATTACACAAGCATATTTCTTTTATTTTTCTTTTAGTTCTACTCAAACTTATTCTTTCTATTTCATTTTGATTAGTTACTTTATTTTGTGGTATGTCATATTTATAATCAGACAAATCATAAATATTATAACCATCAGTAATAGGTTTTTCTAATACCTTCTCATATCCTTTTTGCCTTTTACTGTAATAAACTAACCTAAACACGTCGTCTTGATAATGATAAAGTCTAAATGTATTTTCGTATATATCACTACTTTTAAACATATCTAATATATTCATAAAATAGCCCCCTAACGAATAGCGTCTCTAAGTTGTTACTATGTCAAGTATAGTAACAAGATTTTTTGACGTCATTTGACGTCAAATTACTTTTCTAAAAAGTAACAAAATAATTTTTTAAAAGTATTTAAAAAATTGTTGGGCTTTCGCCCCTATCTATTAAATAATTTATTAATATCTCTTTTTAATTGCATTTATAGAATTAGTTATTGCAATAGTTTCAAACGTGTCATAACTTTCTATAATAGATAACTTGCCTTTTTCAATATTAGTTTGTATTATAGGTGCAACAAAATCTTGTAAATCATTATCCCACCTAATCAAGTCACCATCGTTAACTTGATTAATAATTATTGCTGTTTTAGTAAATGGCAATGACAACATATTACAACTAATTTGAAAGCGAACATATCTTCGAAAAGTAATTTGTATTTCTGACCACTCCTGTGCAGTTGTTACAAAAATTATTTTTCTTTTACGTAATTGTGATATAAAACTTAATACCTCTTTACTTAAATTACCGCCCTTTTCTAATACTGTGAAAATCTCGTCGAAAAATATTAAAACATTTTCGTCGTTATCTTTAAATTGAGTGCAATACTTAACGATATCTTGTATATTATCAATATACATAGTATCTTCAAAAACCTTAAAACTTTTTACATTTGTTAAAATTTTATAATCATTTGCAAGTTTTTGTTTAATACAAAAATTAACGGCACTATATGTTTTTCCTTTTCCTTGCTTTCCCGTATAACAAAAAAGCCCAAACTTACTATCAGTTTTTTTAAAACCTTTACGAAAAAAACTTTTAAAATCAACCCTTATATGATTTTTTATTATGTACAACATAAAAACGACAAAAATTGCTACTAAAATTAAAATAACTACCATACCTAATACCCCCTTTATGGTTTTAATTTGTTATAAACTTGAATACCAAATCTAACAGCTTGTACAGTTATATGAATAGTATATTTAATTAAAAAATAATCAAATAAGAATACAATTAACCAATGTGGCAAAAATACTAAATTTTCTAACATCTTCAATAAAAATGAAACATAATGGAATACATAGTTATTAAAGAATGTTAAAATTGTATTAACAATTTGCGATAAATCTGGAAATAAAGCCAATATAACACTGAGAATAGGCTGTAATATAACGGAAAATAATTTTGTAATAATTGTAAAAACTACTTTAATTAACATACTTAACATATAAACACCCCCTATACCATATCAGCCTTAATATCGTCAGATGCAACACTTTCAATATTGCCAGACTTTATTTTATCTATCATTTTTCTAATATCTTTTAAAATAAAAATACCTATACCAAAAACCCAAGAACTTGTTAAAATAATACGTAATATTCCCCACTCATTACCAACAAGAAAATTAAAATCGTCAGAATTAATAACAATATCTTTTGAAAATATTTTAAACGAAATTTGTTGATTGCCTTCAACATTAATAGCATTATATAAACCCATAAACATAGTATCGAAAAAATTTGCAGTAGGGTCGTCTACTTCAACAGAAGGTAAATTAAATTCGTTATCCTCTGGAACATTATCATTTTTCAGAAAGTCGTTTGTATCCTTAATGTTATTATTTGTTTCTTCTAATTTTTCGTTAGTTTCGTCTAATTTATTGTTAGTTTCTTTTTGATTATCAATAAGTTCTTGCCTCTGTTGACTTTCTTTTTCTTTTTGCAAATCTTCTTCGTATTTACTATCTAATACGAGGGAAATACCGCTTTCTACAATATCGCAAGTTATTTCTCCATTTGGTAGATTACTTGCCCAATATGAGCCATGCAAGCCTATATCAATAAAAGCACCATTTCGAATATTAACATTTTTTAATAATTCACTACGTGGAATACTAGCAGTGAAAAAAGCTTGTCCATTTTGTTCGTTAATATTTACAAATAAAGAGTTTTTATCTAATTTAATTTTTGTACTTGTTTCATATTTTTGAAAAGGATTATCTTCTGAAGATTCTATTTGATTATAATAACTAACAATAAACTCTAAATCTCCTTTATTTAAATCAAAAGTACCGCCATTTATATCTACGGTATTAAAGTTCCAATACTTAAAAGAATTAATAGAAGTTTCAAGAGAAGGTTTTGTAAATGGAATATAACTTTCTATATCTCCTAGAGTATCATTACAAGAAGAGCCAGAAATAGAAACAGTAGTATACACAACTTTAGTAACACCACCATTACTGTATGTACTCATATTAGGAGATTTGTTCCAATTATCAACAGTAGGTTTCCATTCATAATTTGAATCTCTTAAAGTTGTGCCTAAGTTAAAAATTACAGAATAATTACTATGAAAAGAACCATAGCCATTATTACGAACATAACCACCATTAGGGTTTAATATAAAACAGTCTATCCAACCACCGTTGGTCAACAATACAATAATCTTTGAAATATCCATATTTATCATTAACATATTGCTTTAAATAATAAAAATTATTTTTTATTATATTATCTCTTTCAACATTTCCAGTACTACCAAA
>CATLFA010000024.1 GCA_949927585.1 uncultured Clostridiaceae bacterium | reverse complement strand
GAATTTTGTCAAAACTTTTTGGTTGACATAGTAAATAAAAAATGATTTAATATGTATAGGGCAATTAGAGAGTTACAGAAGAAAAAAATACATGTACTAATAAATATAAATAATAAGAGGAAATAAAAGAAGTTGGAGAAAATAATATCGAAAGGAGAAATAAATGGGCAACGAGGAAATATTAAAAGAACTTCTAAAATCTACAATAGAAATGCAAAGTTCTATGAAAGAAATGCAAAGTTCCATGAAAGTAATGCAAAGCTCCATGAAAGAAATGCAAAGTTCCATAAAAGTAATGCAAGCGGATGTGAAAGAAGTAAAAAATGATGTAGTAAAATTAAATAATAAGGTTACTAAATTAGAAGGGAAAGTAAATAATCTAGAGGAAAAAACAACTAGAATAGACAAATCTGTAATGGTATTAGAACATGAATACACCAAAAAAATAGATGTAATTTATGAAAATACAGTATCTTTCATGAATGCAAATTATAAAAATAGAAATGATATAGAAAAGTTAGATAAAAGAGTAGAAAAATTAGAATGTACCATTCCTATTAACTAAAAAGTCAAAAAGAAGCAATAATATAAATTGCTTCTTTTTTATATACTAGTAAATTTCTACTAGAAGGAGAAAATTTATTATTAAATAATTATTGAAAACCTTAATTTCCATTTGTTAAAAAAATTCAGGTTTGCTTTTTAGTGCATAAAAACAAGAAAATAAGAAACAATAAAATTAGGTGATTAAATATGAAAATATCTTGGATAAAATATGAAAAAGACAATAAAGACTTTAAAATAGCAGAAAGATTAGGGATGGATGTATACAGAATAGAAACTCCAGAAGAAGTAGATAATAAAATGGAAGAGTTAGTAAAAAACAATTACAAAACAATAGTGCTTTCAAATGAAGTAGCTGGTTTTTCAGAAGATATTATAAAAAAATATCAAAATAATAAAGATATAAATATAATTATAAGTCCCAGAAGACAAGTATAAAAATGAAAAAATAGCATATTAATATACAAATATAAAATGGCAAAGGTGAGAAAGTATTGTTAAATTATGAAAAAATAGAAAACATAGATATAAAAGAAAAGTTTATAAATGATTTTAGTTATGTATTTAATAAAGTAAAAAGTCAAAAAGAATACCCAGAAGTAACGTTTTTATGTGTTGGAACAGATAGAATCACAGGAGACTGTTTTGGACCATTAGTAGGAAGCAAATTAATAGAATTATTAAAAGAATATAATTATTCGAATGTAAATATATATGGAACTTTAGAGCAAAATTTAAATTACGAAAATATAAATAGAATAATAAAACATATAAATAATCAATCAATAATAATAGTAATAGATGCAGCACTTTCAAAAAAAGAAAATATAGGAAAAATATTTGTACAAAAAGGTAAAACAATATTAGGAAAAAGTCTAGAAAGAGATAAAATAGAAATAGGAGATATAAGCATAAAATCAGTAGTAGCAAAAGACTATAAAATAGCAAAATGCAACTTTAAAGCCTTACAAAATATATCGCTAAATGTAGTAAATACATTAGCAAATATTGTGTCAGAAGGAATATTTGAGGTAATTAAAAAAATATAAGTATAAACAAGAAAAAAGTGGAAAAAATCTATATAAATAGTTCGCATACATAGGAGGAATTTATATGGATATACAAAATATGAAAAATATGGTAGTGCTAAAAAACTTACCTTCAAATTTAATAGAAGAGGCATTTGTGGTACTAAAAGATAATGTAAAAGTACATAAAGAAGAATTAGCAGGAAATAAAAAAGAAGATAACAAGCCAAAAAGTAAAAATAGAGATTATGTTATAAAAGAAGCGGAAATGATTGTTAAAGATTATGTCTCAAAAATAGAAAATAAACAAACAAAAGTAGCAAAAGAAAAGATAAAACTAGAAGAAAAATGTAAGAGGCTAAAATATGCAACAATATTCTTCTCAATGTTCTCTTTCTTAGCAACAATTGCACTTTTAATAAGATAAAACCCAAAAAGAAAGCAAAATTTTGCTTTCTTTTTGGGTTACGGAGTTATTGCTACATACGCCAAGCCTGTATAAAGTATGGATTTTTGTTTATAAGTCGAGCATGAGTTTCCTTGATTTTTAAACGGTATGAAGTATCATATTCTCTGCTTTCAGTTTCACATTCAAAAATAAATTTACCACGGCCTATGTACGTCCGAAAGCCAACTAAACACTCTTTCTGAAATGATAATACATCACCAGTTTTCACATCATAAAAACATTTTCTCATTTTTAATCCTCCTAATATGTGTGAAATTATATAATAGTTACTAGTAATATTATACAAAATTTACATAAAAATGTCAATAATGAAAATCAACTAAAACAACTAAAAGGGAAGGGGGAAAATCAAAATTTTTTTTGATTTTTCCCCTTCCCTTTTAGTTGTTTTTTAATTTACTGTAATAAAAAAGCTAAATAAGCATATAAATTAACAAGTAAATTTGCAAAGGAAAAAAGAGGTGTTTTAATTGGAAAGAGTACTAAGCCCAGAAGAAAGAATAAGACGAGCTGAGGAAATATACAATAGAAGAAGAACTGAAAATAGAGTTAGAGTATCAACTTCTAGAGTAAATGTAAAAAAAGAAACGAAACTTACATTATATAAAAAATTGATTTTACAAATATTAATTTGTTTTGTACTATATTTTATATTTTATTTAATAAAAAATTCTAATTACATATTTTCAGAAAATTTTATAAATAAAACAAGAGAATTTTTATCATATGATATAAACTTTGGAAATGCTTATAATTCAGTAGTTGAGTATTATAATAACCATATAAAGTCTTTTTTTATAGTAGAAGATAAAAAAGAAAATGAAGAGCAAAACACAATAACTAATGAAGTACAAGAAAATACGCAAACAACAAATGAAATACAAGAAGGAGGAATAGGAGGAGGAGAAGATGAACTTCTGCAAGAAAGTGAAAATAAAGTTCAAGAGACTTCTAATGAGCCAGTAGTACAGCTTTCACAAATGGAATTAGATGCAAAAGAAATTAAAGAAAAATATAGCATGATTTTACCACTTACAGGCTATACAACTACTTCAAGATATGGCCCAAGAACACCAACAGATATTGTTTCAGCAAATCATAAGGGAATAGATGTAGGGGCAAATGAAGGAACAGTATTTATTGCAGCTATGAGTGGAACAGTAACAATAGCATCTGGAGAAGGCTCATATGGAAATCATATTTTTATAGAAAATGGAGATGTTATAACAGTATATGCACATTGTAAAACACTATATGTAAAACCAGGAGACAAAGTAGAACAAGGTCAAAAGATAGGTGAAGTAGGTTCAACAGGAAATGCAACAGGACCACATTTACACTTTGAAATACGAAAAGGTGGAAGAACTATAGACCCAGAATATATTTTACAATTTGCGTAAAAAAGGAATTTGATTATGAGAATTAGAATTAATTTAAAAATATTTTTATTTATATTAATTTTTATTGTAACAAAACAAATAAAAATATATGGAATATTAATGCTATTTGCATTTATTCATGAACTAGGGCATATGTTAGTTGGAATATTATTAGGCTTTAAACCTGACAAGTTAGAAATAATGCCATACGGGGTATCTGTGGGATTTAATGTTAAATGTGAAGACTACAACAAAAAAATAAAAAATGGAAATATGTTAGCCATAAAAAAACTAATAATTGCTTTAGCAGGGCCATTAACTAATTTTATAATAACTATAATATTTTTAATGGCAAATATAAAATTTTTCGGCATTGAAAGAGAGTTAGTAATATACAGTAACATTTTAATAGGAATATTCAATTTAATACCAATTTATCCATTAGATGGTGGAAGAGTTATCAAGAATATTTTGCATATTATATTAGGATTACAAAATTCGTATAAGTATACAAATCAAATATCAAAAATAACAATTTGTTTATTAACAGGAATATGTAGTATAGCAATTTTATATATAAAAAATGTAGCATTATTATTAATACTTGGATATTTATGGTATTTAGTTATATTAGAGAATAGAAAATATAATAGGAAAATGCAAATATTAAATAACATACAAAAAGCATAGTTGTTAAAAATAGCAACTATGTTTTTTGACATGAAATAATTATGACATTAAAATTGTTCCCAAAACTATTATTCAAAGGTACATAAATACGGTGAAATTCCTTGACATTCTAATATTTTAGTGCGATAATAATGTGGTATAAAAGGAGAAATTTTAGTTATGGAAATAGAAAAGTTAAAAGCAATAATAGAGGCAATATTATTTGCATGTGGAAGAGAAGTAAAAATAAATGAATTAATGTCTGCACTAGAGCTTAGTGGAGAAGATGTATTAAATATAATAGAAAGCCTAAAAGCTGACTATGAAGTGAATAATAGAGGAATTGAAATAATAAAAGTAAATGATGGTTTTCAATTAACTACAAAAAAAGAATACTATGAATACATATATCCAATTTTTGATAAAAGAAGTAAGCCAAACCTAACAAATGCAGCACTAGAAACACTATCAATAGTAGCGTATAACCCAAAAATAACAAGACCAGAAATAGAAGCAATACGTGGAGTTAACTCAGATGGAACAATGTATAAGCTATTAGAATATAACCTAATAGAGGCAGTAGGAAAAGCAGATGCCCCAGGAAGACCAACAATGTATGAAGTAACACCAGATTTTTACAGAATGTTTGGATTCTCAAACATGGAAGAACTACCAGAACTTCCAAGGTATAAATTAGATGAGAATCAACAAATAGTTATTGATGAAATAATAGAAGAAAATAAAGAACAAGAAGAAATAAAAGAAGAAAAAAATCAAGAAATAGATAACAACGAAAACAACGAAGAAACACGGAGCACAATGCCTAGAACAAACAGAACAATTAAATGAAGAAACAAATGAGGCTCCAATGCCCGAAAGGGAAAATGAGGAAAAATAATAAATAGCAGAATGGTAGGTTTGGGACGGTTCCTAATCGGAAACAAGATAGAGAAGAACAAAAAGCAAAGAACTAAAATAATCTGGATAGATTAGGAACTGTCCCCCAACTGGAAGCCAATAAGAAAAAGATAAAAAAGGAGAAAAAAATGAAAAATAAAGCAATAACACCAAGAAATGAAGATTTCGCAAAATGGTATACAGATGTAGTAAAAGCTGCACGTTTAGCAGCATATTCGAATGTTAAAGGATGTGTAGTAATAGAACCAAATGGTTATGCAATATGGGAAAAAATGCAAGCAACTTTAGATAAAATGTTTAAAGAAACAGGGCATCAAAATGTATGTATGCCAATGTTAATACCAGAAAACCTAATGAGAAAAGAAGGAGAACTAATAAATGGTTTTGCGCCAGAAGTAGCATGGGTAACACAAGGAGGAGAAAAAGAGCTAGACGAAAGAATGTGTATAAGACCAACTTCTGAAACACTATTTAGTGACTACTATGCAGGAGTAGTAAACTCATATAGAGACTTACCTTTAAAATATAATCAATGGTGTAGTGTGCTAAGATGGGAGAAAGAAACAAGACCATTCTTACGTTCAAGAGAATTCTTATGGCAAGAAGGACACACAATACATGAAACAGCAAAAGAAGCAGAAGAAGAAACAAGACAAATGCTAGAAATATATAAAAAATTCTTTGAAGAATATTTAGCAATACCAGTTATAACAGGAAGAAAAACAGAAAAAGAAAAATTTGCAGGAGCTGAATACACATTAACAGTAGAAGCCCTAATGTATAATGGAGTATCACTTCAATCAGGAACATCACACTACTTTGGACAAAAATTCTCTAAAGCATATGATATATCTTTCTCAAATAGAGAAAATGAGCAAGAATATGTATATCAAACATCATGGGGAGTTTCAACTAGAATGATAGGTGGGCTAATAATGGTACATAGTGATGAAGCAGGTTTAGTACTTCCACCTAAAATAGCACCAAGACAAGTAGTAATAGTACCAATTGGAGGAGCAGAAGAAGTTAAAAACTTAAGCCAAAAAGCATATAATGAACTAAAAAATGCAGGAATAAGTGTATATATAGATGACTCAGAAAAATCACCAGGTTTCAGATTCGCAGAAAGTGAAGTAAATGGAATTCCAGTAAGAATAGAAATAGGAGAAAGAGACTTAAAAGAAAACAAAATAACATTTGCACGTAGAGACACAAGAGAAAAGCTAGTAGAAACAGCAGATGTAGACTTCGCAAAATATGTAGAAAAACTTTTAGAAGATATACAAAATAATCTATATAATAAAGCATTAGAAAGAAGAAACGAATTAACATATGAATGTACATCTTTAGAAGAAGTAGAAAAAATAATGAACGAAAAGCCAGGTTTTGTAAAAGCGATGTGGTGTGGAGACGAAGAATGCGAACTTAAAATGAAAGAAATAAAAGGAACAAAATCAAGATGTATATTAGAAAATGAAAAACCAATCCACGATAAATGTATAGTATGTGGAAAAGAAGCTAAACATTTAGTAGTTTGGGGAATACAATATTAAAAAATGAAAAAATGGAAACAGTTACAAAATAATTGTTTCCATTTTTAGTATATAATTATATTGACAAACAAGTTTACATTATATAATATTAAAATAACAAATGAAATAGGAGAAAATACTATGGAAGAAAAATTCGAGATAATGCCAATAGAACTAAATACAGATGCACACAATCATACAAGAGGCTCAGATGGAAGACAAACAACATTTAGAACTATGCTCAGAGCATATAATAAAGGAATTAATACAATAGCAATAACAGACCATGATAGTGTACGAGGGTTTAGAAATTTAGAAAAAGACATATATTCAGTTATGGGCACTATAAGAGAAGATAAATCTTATGATACTTCAAGAATATTAGAAATGCTAGAAAATATGAAAGTATTAAAAGGTACAGAATTAATAACTTCATATAATGGTGTTATTGTAGAAGTTCTAGGATATAACTTTGATATTGAAAAAATGGAGCAAGAAATAGCAAATTTAAGAACTACTGTTAAAGAAAAGCCATATGAAGCTTTATATAAAGGATTCAATAAAATAATAGATGAAAAAGGTTTAAAATTTGATAAATTAGTTTTAGATGAAGCATATGAAAAAATAAAGACAGAAGGAAAAGGTGGAGTAGTTGGTCCATTCTATAATGAATTAATAAAACATGAAGAAAATAAAAAATTACTAAAATATACAGATGAAAACGGAGAAGAAAAAGAAGCAGACACAATGAAATTATTTATAAATAAACACTTATATAATAAAAAATCTCCTTTATTTGTAGATATGTCAAATACAAGGCCAACATTAAAAGACACAATAGATGCAATTCATAGAGCAGGTGGACAAGCATTTTTAGCACATGCAGGAAGATATAAAGACAAAATGCCAGTAGAAGAATATATTGATGACATGATAGCACAAGGGCTAGATGGCTTAGAAGTATACTATCCAGACCATACAGATGAGCTTAGAGAATTTTTACTAGGAAAAGTAAAGGAACATGGAATTAAAGCTTCAGGTGGAAGTGATGACCATCACGCAGAAAAAGAAGGAATACAATACCAAACAGGAAGAGTAGCAGTTCCAGATATACCAGAAACAAGATGGATTAAAGAGACTTGTGAAAGTGGAAAAGACTTTTTAAATGAATCAATAGAAATTGAAGAAGCTATAAAAGAATTAAGAAAATTAAAAGAACTTAGAAGCAAAAAAGTTAAAGAAAATAAAGAACTTGACAAACAACTAAATGAAAAACAAGAAATTTCTAGATAGGGGGCTTTAATTATGTTTGAAAAAATAAAAAATATATTAAAAAAATTATTCAAAAAACAAAGCTTGCTAGAAGAAGGCATACTAAAAACCGAAGTTAAACAAACAAACTTTAAACAAGAACTAATAGAAAACACAGCAATATATAATACTCAAAAAATGTATGACGAAGGCAAAATAACAGAAGACGACATGCAAATAAGCGAAATACGAAAATTAATAAGTTTATATAAAGAGCAAATAAATATGTTAGATAGAGAAATTATAACTAAAAAAGCTAAAATAAAAATTGACAATTAACATAAAAACATATATAATAGTAGTATAACATATTGAAAGGAGATATTCTAATGAACAAGCATTACGAACAAAAAGTAACAGCTAAATATCTTGGACATCGGCAATATGAAGTAACGGTTTCTGAAATATCAGTTACAAAAAACGAAAAAGGAGAAGAAATAAGAGAAACAGTAAGAAATGCAAAAACATTATTTTCTGAACCTACTATTTTGTCCTCTCTTTTTGCTGGAGAAACTTTAGTAGAATCATATAGAAGAAGACTTTTTGAGATAGATGAAGAATTCAAACTATATGATTTTGCTAACTTTAGTCTTCATAGCATAGAGGAAGCTTTACAACAGGCAGCAAAAAAGGCAGATAGAGTTTTTACACAGCCGTATATATTTTAAGAAAAGAATATCAAAGCACAAAAAGAATTGGTTAATTCCAATTCTTTTTACATATAAAATACCCTCACTGCAAGTTTTCAGTATTTGATAAGTTTGCTCTATTAGTTGTATTTACTAGACTTTTATCCAGTAGTTTAGTAAAGTCATAAAAAGATCTTCCAGTAGCAATAGCAAATATATTACCATTATTTCTAAATGTTTTTACCTTTTCTATATTATTTTTAATGCTTTCATCATCAGTATGAAAAGTACCATCATAATCACTAACTAAGAATTTTCTCATATTTATCTCCTTAAATTCATTATGTTCTAAAATATAACATAAAGAGGCATTTGTGTAAATAGATTAAAAATATTGTTAATATGAATAATACAAAAATTACCAAAACTATTGCAAAAAGATAGAATATATTTTAAAATACGTAAATAGAATAAATAATTATAAAGGAGAAAATGTAAATGGCAGATAAATTAATTATAGTGGAATCACCAGCAAAAGCCAATACAATAAAGAAGTTTCTAGGCGGAAGTACAAAAGTAGTTGCTTCAATGGGACATATACGTGATTTACCAAAATCAAAACTAGGTGTAGACTTAGAAAATAATTTTGAACCAGAATATATAAATATTAGAGGAAAAGGAGATTTGATAAAATCTTTAAAAAAAGATGCAAGTCAAGCAAAAAAAGTGTACCTTGCAACTGACCCTGACCGTGAAGGAGAAGCAATAGCATGGCACTTAGCACATATATTAAATATACCAGAAGATAGTATATGTAGAGTAACATTTAATGAAATAACAAAAGAAACAGTACAAGAAAGTATAAAAAGACCACGTAAAATAGATATGAACTTAACAGATGCACAACAAGCACGTAGAGTTTTAGATAGAATAGTTGGTTATAAAATAAGCCCACTACT
This sequence comes from uncultured Clostridiaceae bacterium, assembly GCA_949927585.1. Taxonomy (GTDB): domain Bacteria; phylum Bacillota; class Clostridia; order TANB77; family CAG-508; genus UMGS1663. Next base: position 18,793 of record CATLFA010000024.1, on the reverse strand, counting down.
ATGGAAAAAAGTAAAAAGAGGTTTATCAGCAGGAAGAGTACAATCAGTAGCAGTAAAACTAATAGTAGATAGAGAAGAAGAAATAGAGAAATTTATACCAGAAGAGTACTGGAATATATATGCTACATTATTAGAAGAAAAAACAAAAAAGACTTTTGAAGCACATTTTCATGGTAAAGATGGTAAGAAACAAGAAATTCATTCAAAAGAAGTAGTAGAAAAAATATTATCAGACATAAAAGACGGAAAATACATAGTAAACGATATAAAGAAAAGTCAAAGAAAAAGAACACCTGCACCACCATTTACAACAAGTACAATGCAACAAGAGGCTTCAAGAAAATTAGGTTTTACATTAAAGAAAACAATGAGTGTAGCACAAGGACTATATGAAGGTGTAAAAGTACCAGAAAAAGGCGTAGTAGGTCTAATTACATACATGAGAACAGACTCTACAAGAATTTCAGAAGAAGCAAGAAATGCAGCTAAAAAACATATAGTAGGTGAATATGGTGAAGATTACTATGAAAATAGATACTACAAAACAAATAAAGATGCACAAGATGCCCACGAAGGTATACGCCCAACATATGTAGAGCTAGAACCAGAAAAAATAAAAGCTTCACTAACAACAGACCAATATAAATTATATAAATTAATTTATAATAGATTCATAGCAAGCCAAATGTCAGCTGCAATATATGATACAGTAGCAGTAAATATAAAAGTAAATAGCTATGACTTTAAAGCAAATGGTCAAACACTAAAATTCAAAGGTTTCATGACATTATATGTAGAATCTGAAGATAGTAAAAAGGACGAAAAGGATGTAACTATACCAGAACTAGAAGTAGGCGAAACTCTAAAAGAAAAGAAAATAGAGCCAAAACAAAGCTTCACAGAGCCACCACCAAGGTACACAGAAGCAAGCTTAGTAAAAGCACTAGAAGAAAAGAAAATAGGAAGACCAAGTACCTATTCACCAACAATAACAACAATATTGGAAAGAAGATATATAGAAAAAGAGCAAAAACAGTTAAAACCAACAGAGCTAGGAAGAGTAGTAAACAAACTATTAATAGAAAACTTTGGAGATATAGTAAACGTAGAATTTACAGCCAAAATAGAAGAAGAATTTGACGAAATAGCAGACGGAAAGCAAGCATGGAAAAAAACAATAAAAGAATTTTATACACCATTTAAAGTAACACTAGAAAAAGTAGAAAAAGAACTAGAACACGTAAAATTAGAAGAAGAAGTAAGTGACGTACAGTGTGAAAAATGCGGAAGAATGATGGTATATAAATATGGAAGATATGGAAAATTCCTAGCATGCCCAGGCTACCCAGAATGTAAAAACGCAAAACCAATAATAGAAACAATAGATGTACCATGCCCAGTATGTGGTGGAGTAGTACAAGTAAGAAAAACAAAAAGAAAAAGAAACTATTACATATGCGAAAATAACCCAGCAAGCTGTAACTACATTTCATGGAATAAACCACAAATAGGTGAAAAATGGGAGCCGAAAGAAGCGGTAGAAGTAGAAGAAAAGAAAGCTAAAGTGGCTAAGAAGAAAACCACGAAAAGAAAAACAACAAAGAAGAAATAAAAATATTGTAGGGGGGGAGACTTTGTGTCTGCCCTTCTTCAACGTAATTACTAAATAATAAAGAGTTTATAACATGGGCGGACACAAGGCTACGCCCCTACAACATAAAAATAGCTTCATTTATTTCATTTAATGCCTTGTAAATTAACAAAAAATATTATATAATATAACACTAGAAAAATTACAATAGAAGGGAATTTGAAATGATAATAAACCCAGAAATAATAAAAGAATTATGCTCAGAAGCAGGAGAAACTAGAAAAGAAAAAGCCCAAAACTATGTTAGGCAAAAAAAGGTAAATATAACAAAAGCAATTTATGATGATATAAACAATTTTGAAATCCGTTCAGAAGTAAAAGGAAACGGAGATATTTATGATGTTCATATAAAAGTAGAAAACAAAGAAATAGAAGATGTAAGTTGTGATTGCCCAGACTATTATGAACATTATGGAACTTGCAAGCATATTTTAGCAACAGCAATTGAATTTAGCCAAAACGACAATTATATCAAAATATTTTCAGATAGAGCAGAAGATACACAAAATAATGAAGGTATACTTAAAAAATACAAAAAACAACAAGAAAAATATCGTAATTTCAAGCAATTAATTCATACATTTTACCCAATGCACGAAGAAGAAAATAATAATTTACAACAAAAAATGCTTCCACACACAGTAAAATTAGAGCCAAAATTAATATATAATACATATTTAAAAACATTAAAGCTAGAAATAAAAATAGGAGATAAACAATTATACAAATTAAGAAAGTTTCCAGAATTTTATGATAGAATGAGAAATAAAGAATACTACAGCTATGGAACAAAGTTAGAATTTACGCATGAAGAAGACTACTTTAGAAAAGATTCTTTGCCACTTCTAAATTTTGTTTTAAAATATGCAGAAATTATAAAATACACAAATGAAGCTACAAACTCATATACATACTATGGAAGTGGAATTGAAGATAATTATATAACTATTTCAAATAGTGGAATGGACGAACTATTTAATGTATTGGAAGGAAAGCAAGTTACCTTTCAAAAAGAAGGAGTAGAAAATAAAATACTATTTTCAAATAAAACACCAGATATAAAATTTAATATAGAAAAAGAAAACGAAAATGAATATAGAATTATTCCAAATATAGATATATACGAATATGAAGTAATTGAAGGAAAAGAAAATATATACTTTTTAATGGAAAACGTACTATATAAATGTAATCAAAATTTTAAAGATACAACATTAAAATTATTGCAAGTATTTAGAAATAACTTTACAAACAGCATAGTATTTCCAAAAAAAGAATTATCACATCTATTTTCAATAGTATTTCCAAAGGTAAAAGACAGAATAGAAACAAACAACTTAAGCCAAGAAGAAATTGAAAAATATGTTCCAAAAGATTTATATGTTAAACTATATTTAGACTATGATGATAGAAACTATATTACAGCTGATTTAAGATTTGTATATGGAGAAGAAGAATTTAACCCATTATTAGAGCCAGAAATAGAATTAGCAAGAGACTTAGCCAAAGAAGATGAAGTATTAGAAATATTCAAAAAAACAGGTTTTTTGCTAGAATTAGAAAAAGCAAGACTAATTTTAGTTTCGGACTATACAATATATAATTTTTTATCAATAGATATAGAAAATTATATGAAAAAATTTGAAGTATTAGCAACAGACAATTTTAAACAAAAAGAAATAAAACAACCAAAAATGACAAATATAGGAGTAAAAATAGAAAATAATTTACTAAATATAGACTTAGGTGATTTAGACTTCGACCCATCAGAACTTAAAGAAATTATGCAAAAATATCATTTAAAGAAAAAATATCATAGGCTAAAAGATGGAAGTTTCATAACTTTAGAAGAAAATGAAACAATAGAATTTATAGATAGCTTATCAAAAGGAATGGGTATTACTTATGAAGAATTAGAAAAAGGAGAACTAAAACTTCCAATATACAGAAGTTTATATTTAGATAGAATATTAGAAAGCATTAAAAAAACAAAAATTAGCAAAAACGAAGAATATAAAAGTCTAATTAATAAAATAGAAGATAAAAACTTTAATGAAGAAATAGTATTACCACAAAACTTAAATGCAGAACTTAGAAATTATCAAAAAGTAGGTTATGAATGGTTAAAAGTAATAGATAACTATAACTTTGGAGGAATTTTAGCAGATGATATGGGACTTGGAAAAACTATTCAACTTTTATCAGTTGTTTTAAACTATGTTCAAAATGAAAAAAGCCCAAAACCTACAATTGTAGTATGCCCAAGTTCGCTAACACTTAATTGGGAAAACGAAACAAAAAAATTCACTCCAGAATTAACAACAATTGTAATTCGTGGTAATAGTAATGAAAGAAAAAAACAAATAAAAAGTATACCAAAATATAATATAGCAATAACATCATATGATTTACTAAAAAGAGATATAGATATATATAAAGAGCTTCGGATATGAATTCAAATTTATAATTGCAGATGAAGCTCAATATATTAAAAATAATAATACACAAAATGCAAAAGTAGTCAAAGAAATAAATGCAAATACAAGATATGCACTTACAGGAACACCAATAGAAAATTCACTATCAGAATTATGGTCTATATTTGACTTTATAATGCCAGGCTATTTATTCACATATAGAAAATTTAAAGAATTATATGAAGTTCCAATAGTAAAAGATGAAGACAAAAAAGCAATGAAAAAACTAAAAATGCTTATAGAGCCATTTATACTAAGAAGAATAAAAGAAGACGTATTAACAGAACTTCCAGATAAAACAATAACAGTTCTAAATAATGAAATGCAAGATGAACAACAAAAACTATATTTATCATACTTACAAAATGCGAAATTAGAAGCAATGGAAGAAATAAATGCAAACGGATTCCAAAAAAGTCAAATTAAAATTTTAGCATTACTTATGAGGTTAAGGCAAATTTGTTGCCATCCAAGCATATTTTTAAATGATTATAAAGGGGAAAGTAGCAAATTAAATCAATGTGTAGAAGTAATAAGAGATGCAGTAGATGCAGGACACAAAATATTACTATTTTCAACATATACAGCAATGTTCCCAATAATAGAAGAAAAACTAAAAGAAAGCAAAATAAGATATTCAAAATTAACAGGTCAAACAAAAGTAGGAGAAAGAATAAAACTAGTAGATGAATTTAACGAAAATGACGAAATAAAAGTATTCCTAATATCACTAAAAGCAGGAGGAACAGGTTTAAACTTAATAGGAGCAGATATGGTAATTCACTACGACCCATGGTGGAACTTATCAGCCGAAAACCAAGCAACAGATAGAACTTACAGAATAGGCCAAAAGAGAAATGTACAAGTGTATAAACTAATAACAAAAAATTCAATAGAAGAAAAAATATACGAACTACAAGAGCGAAAAGCAAAACTAATAGACAACATGTTATCAACAAACGAAACATTTATAAATAAACTTTCTAAGGAAGAAATTATGGAGTTGTTCAAATAATTCTGGAAATTATTGTAAATATTATTGACATATATTCGAATTTATAGTAATATAATATTAGCAAGAAACATTACGAATTTAAAGTAAAGTAACAAAAAAATTACTCACGAATTGAGCTCGTGAGTAATTTTTTGTACTATGTATTATTTAAATAATTTAAGAATTAAATAAATAACAATAAGTACAAAAAGCATTACGAATTTATTCATGAAGTAACACCTCATTTTCAAGAATACTCTCTAATTAGAAGCAAAAATATTATACAACACGAATTACATAATATTAACAAAAAACATACGACAATAAATGACATAATTTTTTAAAAATATAATGACAAATTTAAAAATAGAATATATAATAAATAGAAAAGGAGGCATTTTTATGGGTAGTTGGATGGAAAAATTTGAAAGAAAAGAAGATGAAAAAAGAGAAAGAGAATTAAACGAAATATTAGAAGAAGCAATTGAAGAATATGATGACTATAATATTAGTACAAATATAGATATAAACAAGAAAATTAAAAAACTAGAAAAAGTAATTGAAGCATATAAAAGTTTAATGATAGAAGCGTTTAATTTTGATGCAAAAGATTTTGAATAAAAGCAAAAAGAATTAAATACATTAAGATATGAACTAATGCAAGAAAAGCACAATAAAGGAAAAGATGCAGAATCTTGGGAAGAGTATAAAAAAGAAAAAATGGATAAAGAAAGGTAAAAAATGAAAGATTATATAACAATAATTGGGGGAGGCTTAGCAGGTTCAGAAGTCGCATACCAAATAGCAAAAGCAGGAATAAAAGTAAAATTATATGAAATGAAACCACAAAAATTTTCAGGAGCACACTCTAATAAGAATTTAGCAGAAATAGTATGTAGTAATTCCTTTAAATCTAATTTACATACAAATGCATGTGGTTTATTAAAAGAAGAACTACGTTTATTAGATAGCATATTAATAAAAACAGCCGACAAAACAAGTGTGCCAGCAGGACAAGCACTAGCAGTAGATAGAGAAAAGTTTTCTGAAAAAATAACAAAAGAGTTAGAAAGTAATCCAAACATAGAAATTATAAGAGAAGAAGTAACTAATATAGAAAGTTTAGCAAAAGAAGGAATAGTAATAATAGCAACAGGTCCTTTAACTTCAGAAAATTTGGCTAACGAAATAAAGAAACTAACAGGAGAAAAAGAACTTGCATTTTATGATGCAGCAGCTCCAATTATTGAAAAAGATAGTATAAACTTTGATATAGCTTTTTATGGAAATAGATATGATGAAGAAAAGAAAAAAGATGAAACAATAGAAGAATGGAAAGAAAGATTAAAAAATCAAGAGGCAAGCTATATAAACCTTCCAATGAACAAAGAAGAATATGAAAATTTTGTACAAGAATTAGTAAATGCGGAAGTAGTAGAACTACATGAATTTGAAAAAAGAGAAATATTTGAAGGCTGTATGCCAATAGAAGTGATGGCAAAAAGAGGATTAGATACGCTTCGTTTTGGACCACTAAAACCAGTAGGTTTTGACGACCCAAGAACAGCTAAAAGGCCATATGCCGTAATACAATTAAGGCAAGATAATAGCGAAGGAACATTATTTAATATGGTTGGTTTCCAAACAAACCTAAAATTTGGGGAACAAAAAAGAGTATTTTCAAAGTTGCCAGGGCTAGAAAATGCTGAATTTGTAAAATATGGAGTAATGCATAGAAATACCTTCATAAATTCACCAAAACTACTAAATAAGAAATATCAAATGAAACAATACGAAAATATATATTTTGCAGGGCAAATAACAGGCGTAGAAGGCTATGTTGAATCTATTAGTTCAGGAATGGTAGCAGCTTTAAATGCAATAGAGCAATTTAAACAAACAAAACAAAATATTATCTTTCCAAAAGAAACAATGATAGGGGCATTATCACATTATATAGTAGAAAATAAAGAAAATTTTCAGCCAATGAATGCAAATTTCGGAATACTTCCACAGTTAGAAGAAAAGATAAAAGACAAAAAAGTAAAATATGGAAAGCTAGCGGATAGAGCAATATTAGAACTAAAGGATAAATTGAACAACAAAATTATGTAATTTCAAAATAAGAAATAACAAAATTCATAATATTAAGATTATATTACAATTACATAAAATCCTTGAAAATTATGTCATTTTATGGTAAAATAATAAATAGGTAATAAAATTTTGGAGGGTAATATTATGGATAAAAATATTTCAAATGAAAAAAAGCCTTTAAGACTAAAAGTAAAAACATTTGTAGATTTAAGAAGGTTTACTAGTAAACAATTGCATAAAATAGTAGAAAATTTCAGAGCAAAAAACAAAGCATATGAAGCAAAATACAAAAATATGTCAGCGCTAAAATATATGAAAGTAGTAAAAAGAAATGAATTATTAGCATATAAAGTAAGGAATAGCCTAGTAAATTTATCAGACAAACAAACACAGAAAAATAAAAATAGAATATTAGAAGCAAGAAAAGAATTCATAAACACTTCTAAAGAGTATAAAGCAAACTTAAAAAATGGAAAATATACTGAAAAAGAACAGAAAAAAATAAAAAATACATTTGAGGATATAGCATATGAAATAAATAAAGAAATGTATGCAAGGAATTTAGGAAAAGAAAACCAAGAAAGGCCACAAAATCCTAAAATAGAAAGAGCAATTAATAATGTTAAAAATGCAGCAAAAACAGTAGGAAAAGGAATAGCAACAGGGGCTACTATGGTAGCAGGTGCAGTAGCATTTCCATTTGTTATGGCATATAAGGGAGCAAGGGCAGTAGGAAGAAAAGCATTAGCAATTGGTAGAGGAGGAAAAGTAGCAGCTATAACAGCAGGAAAAGTAGTAGGTAATACTGCAAAAAGCGTAGCAGAAAATGTGAAAAATCAAGTAGGACCAATAGCACAAGAAGTAAAAGAAACTGAAAATGCAAAAAGAGATATGAAAGTTGCAGAAAAATCAAAAGAGCTAAATGATACAGCTACTATATCAGCAAAAAGAGAAATATATGATAATAGTAGTGAACAAACACAAAATGCAATAGTAAGGAATGATTGGAAAGCCGCATTAAGAGAAGATAAAAAATTCTATTCAAAACAGCAAGTACAAGAAGAACAAATAGAAAATCCAGAAAAACAAGTAAGAGAGGCACAAAGAAGAGAAAACTTACATATGGATAAAGAAAAGCAAGATATAAATCATAAAGAAGCAATTGAAAGAGTAGAAGGAGAAATACTAACTCCAGAAGAAGTAAAAAAAGTCTACGGAGACCAAGAAAAATAAGTAAAACATATTGACATATAGTTATAAAAATGATAAAATATAACCGTTATAGTAAAATGCCATTAAATGGTATTTCCGTAACGGTTTTTTATTGTAAAATTTGATACAATAAATAGAAAAAATCAAGGAGGTGAAATTTAAGTGCCAACAATTAACCAATTAGTAAGAAAAGGAAGACATACTGCAAAAACAAAATCTACATCACCAGCTCTTCAACATGGTTACAATTCTATGAAAAAGAAAGTAACAGATAGAAGAAGCCCACAAAAAAGAGGTGTATGTACAGTAGTTAAAACAGTAACACCTAAGAAACCAAACTCAGCTTTAAGAAAAGTAGCCAGAGTTAGACTTTCAAACGGTTATGAAGTAACTTCTTATATTCCAGGAATTGGACACAACCTACAAGAGCACAGTGTTGTTCTAATAAGAGGTGGAAGGGTAAAAGACTTACCAGGTGTTCGTTACCACATAATAAGAGGAACATTAGATACAGCTGGTGTTAAAGACAGAATGCAAGCTAGATCTAAATATGGAGCAAAAAAACCTAAAAAATAGAATTTAGGTTAGTGCATATAAGAAATTGCAAATTTAAGGTACTTAAATTGTAAATAGATTATACGCACTATACTATAGAAATCCGAGAAGAAAATTAGTATTGAATTTCTAAAGAGTACCGTAGATACAGTAAGTAGTATCTAAAATAAAAAAGGAGGGAAGAATAGTGCCAAGAAGAGGATATATAGCAAAAAGAGATGTAATAGCAGATCCAATGTACAATAGCAAACTTGTTACAAAATTAATAAACAATGTTATGCTAGACGGTAAAAAAACAGTTGCACAAAAAATAGTTTATGATGCATTTGATATCATAAAAGAAAAAGAGCAAAGAGATGCTTTAGAAGTATTTGAAGAAGCCCTTAACAATGTAATGCCAGTTCTTGAAGTAAAAGCAAGAAGAGTTGGTGGAGCAACATACCAAGTACCATTAGAAATAAGACCAGAGAGAAGACAAACTTTAGGTTTAAGATGGCTAGTTACATATGCTAGAAATAGACATGAAAAAACAATGGCTGAGAAATTAGCTGGAGAAATAACAGATGCTTTAGCTGGAAACGGTGGAGCATTCAAGAAAAAAGAAGACATGCACAGAATGGCAGAAGCAAACAAAGCTTTCGCACATTACAAATGGTAGAATAAAAATCAGGAGAATACTACAGCTATTTGAACACTTATTCACAAGGGGAGGGGACATTCCTTTTGCCCAAGTGGAAGTGACCAAAAGCTAAGAAGTATCCCCTGACATTAGAAAAAGGAGGAAAAAGCAAAAATGGCTGGAAGAGAGTTTCCTTTAGAGAGAACAAGAAACATAGGAATCATGGCCCATATAGATGCTGGAAAAACTACTACTACAGAAAGAATTCTATTCTATACAGGTAGAACTCATAAAATAGGAGAAGTTCACGAAGGTGCAGCAACAATGGACTGGATGGTTCAAGAACAAGAAAGAGGTATTACAATTACTTCAGCTGCAACAACATGTAAATGGATGGACAACAGAATAAACATCATAGACACTCCAGGACACGTTGACTTCACAGTAGAAGTTGAAAGATCTTTAAGAGTACTAGATGGTTCTGTACTAGTCCTAGCAGCAAGAAGTGGTGTACAACCACAATCAGAAACAGTTTGGAGACAAGCTGATAAATACAGAGTACCAAGAATGGCATATGTAAATAAAATGGATATGACAGGAGCAGATTTCTACGGATGCGTTGAGCAAATGAAAGAAAGATTAAATGCAAATGCAGTTCCAATCGAATTGCCAATCGGTGCCGAAGACAATTTCCAAGGAATTGTTGACTTAGTAAGTATGAGAGCTTTTATTCATAAAGATGATTTAGGAAAAGAAATTGAAGAAACAGATATTCCTGAAGATTTAAAAGAAAAAGCAGAAGAATACAGAGCTGCAATGGTAGAAGCAGCAGCAGAACAAGATGATGAATTAATGATGAAATACTTAGACGAAGGTGAATTAACACCAGATGAAATAAGAGCAGGTCTAAGAAAAGGAACAATAGATAACACAATAGTTCCAGTAACATGTGGTTCATCATATAAAAACAAAGGTGTACAAGAATTATTAAATTCAATAGTATACTATATGCCATCACCACTTGATATACCAAATATCAAAGGTGTAGACGATAGTGGAAATGAAGTAGAAAGAGTAACATCTGATACAGAACCATTCTCAGCATTAGCATTCAAAATAGCAACAGACCCATTTGTTGGAAAACTTTGTTTCTTTAGAGTATATTCAGGAACATTAGAATCTGGATCTACAATATTAAATGCAAACAAAGGTAAAAAAGATAGAATGGGAAGAATTCTATTAATGCATGCTAACCATAGAGAAGATATAGACAAAGTATATGCAGGAGATATAGCTGCAGCAGTTGGACTAAAAGAAGTATCAACAGGAGATACACTTTGTGACCCAGCACATCCAGTTGTATTAGAATCAATGGAATTCCCAGAGCCAGTTATTGATATAGCTATAGAACCAAAAGATAAAGCAAACAGCGAAAAAATGGGTGTAGCTTTAGCAAAACTAGCAGAAGAAGATCCAACATTCAAAACACATACAGACCATGAAACAGGTCAAACAATAATTGCAGGTATGGGTGAACTTCACCTAGATATCATCGTAGACAGATTAAAGAGAGAATTTAAAGTTGAATGTACAGTAGGTAAACCACAAGTTTCTTACAAAGAAACAATAAGAAACAAAGTAAAAGTTCAAGGTAAATTTGCTCGTCAATCTGGTGGACGTGGACAATACGGAGATGTATGGATTGAATTAGAACCATTAGAGCCAGGAACAGGAGTTCAATTTGAAAGTAAAATAGTTGGTGGATCAGTTCCAAAAGAATATGTAAAACCAACAGAAGAAGGTATTAGAGAAGCTGCTGAAAGCGGAATTTTAGCTGGATATCCAGTTATAGATTTCAAAGCAACATTAGTAGATGGTTCATACCACGAAGTTGACTCTTCAGAAATGGCATTCAAAATAGCAGGTTCTATGGCATTCAAAGAAGGATGTCGTCAAGCAAAATCTGTATTATTAGAGCCAATAATGAGAGTAGAAGTAACAGTTCCAGAAGAATACATGGGAGATGTTATAGGAGATATAAACTCAAGACGTGGAAGAATGGAAGGAATGGAAGCACGTAGCGGTAGCCAAATAATACGTGGATTTATACCACTATCAGAAATGTTTGGATACGCAACAGACCTACGTTCAAGAACACAAGGTAGAGGAACATATGCAATGGAACCAAGCCATTATGAAGAAGTTCCAAAATCAGTATTAGATGCAATAGTAGCATCAAGAGCAAAGAAGGACTAATTTATAAATATTAAAAAATGTAAAATTTATGTAGGGGCGTGGCCTTGCGTCCGCCCATGCTACAATGAAATATCTTGAATAATAAACATTATTAATATATGCCTTCGGGGGAAGGGGCAGACTTAAAGAGCCTGTCTCTACAATATTAAATATAATAACAAAAAATATTAATATTTACAAAATAATTTAAAACACTTGCATTTTTTTAAAATTTGTTATAAAATGCAAACGTATAAAATTAGTTATTAATTTTAAAAAAATAAAATAAATGAAAAGAAAAAAGGAGGAAAATTTCAAATGGCAAAGGAAAAATTTGAAAGAACGAAACCACACGTTAACATTGGTACAATCGGACATGTTGACCATGGTAAAACAACAACAACAGCAGCTATTACTAAATACTTAGGATTTTTAGGAAAAGCTAAATATGAAGCATATGATGCAATCGATAGCGCTCCAGAGGAGAAAGCTAGAGGTATCACAATTAACACAGCTCACGTAGAATATGAAACAGATAACAGACACTATGCACACGTTGACTGCCCAGGACACGCTGACTACGTTAAAAACATGATTACAGGTGCAGCACAAATGGATGGTGCTATACTAGTTGTTTCAGCAGCTGATGGTCCAATGCCTCAAACAAGAGAGCACATCTTACTTGCAAGACAAGTTGGTGTTAAATTTATCGTAGTTTACCTAAACAAATGCGATATGGTTGATGACCCAGAATTATTAGAATTAGTAGAAATGGAAGTTAGAGACTTATTATCAGAATATGGTTTCCCAGGAGACGAAATTCCAATTATAAAAGGATCTTCACTAAACGTTCTAGAATCAACAGCAACAGATCCAAATGCACCAGAATATGCATGTATGAAAGAATTAATGGAAGCAGTTGATAGCTATATTCCAACACCAGAAAGACCAATCGACCAACCATTCTTAATGCCAGTAGAAGACGTATTCACAATTACAGGACGTGGAACAGTTGCTACAGGTAGAGTAGAAAGAGGAATTGTTAAAGTACAAGACGAAGTTGAAATAGTTGGTATTAGACCACTTAACAAGAGTGTTGTTACAGGTGTTGAAATGTTCAGAAAACTATTAGATCAAGCAGAAGCTGGAGACAACATAGGTGTATTATTAAGAGGTGTTGATAGAAAAGACATCGAAAGAGGTCAAGTTTTAGCAAAACCAGGAACAATACATCCACATACAAAATTCACATCACAAGTATACGTTCTAACAAAAGAAGAAGGTGGACGTCATACACCATTCTTCGATGGATATAGACCACAATTCTATTTCAGAACAACAGACGTTACAGGTGTTATCAAATTACCTGCTGGAACAGAAATGGTTATGCCAGGAGATAACGTAGATATGGAAATCGAATTAATAACTCCAATCGCTATCGAAAAAGGACTAAGATTCGCTATCCGTGAAGGTGGTAGAACAGTTGGTTCAGGTGTCGTAGCTGATATCAAAGAGTAATTATAAATAAACCAAATAAAAAATGTACTTTTAAAAAGTGCATTTTTTATTTGGTTTTAAATATTTTTAATTTGAGTAGCAAGATATAAAGCCAAAAGATAAATAGTGATAAATATGCAAGTACTTTCATAGGTAAAACTCCTGTTATTAAAAAGAATATAAAGTTAGCTCAATTAATGGTAAATTATCCTACTATTTCATTTTTTTTTTGATGTTTCTTTTTCTATATTGTTTGAAAAAAATTAGAGTATTCGAAATACTCAGTATTTGGACTTAATGGCATTCCAGCAGAAGCATACTCCGCACAGAAAAAAGTTTTGACACTTTTTATCTAATTATTCATTGATTACTTTTCGCACTTCACAGGATACAAAAAATGAAGAGCACGAAGTCTCTTCATTTCTCTATCCATTTGGATTTCCTTTCTTTAGGTCAAATATTATTGCATCTTCATTATCATATAAAAATTTAATATCATCATTATCCGTCTTTATTGGGTCTAAATCTCCATTTGCATCTTCATCAAATTTTGTTTCACTTTTCCAAGATTTAGATTTTTTCTTTTTAGTTTCTGGTTCTTCAACAATACCACTTGTAAATTTTTCAAAGTCATATTGCTTATTTGGATGTTTTTCTTTATGTTTTGCTTCCATGAAATCTATTTTACCATCACATAAATCCATAACACCTTTATTATTCTTCCATTTAAATAAACAACTCTTAAATGGTAAAGAACGTACTTTATCTACTGCAAATTTTGGTGTCCAAGCCCAATCTATACCGCCTAAATTAGAACTATATTTTCCTTTTTCAGTATCATAACTTTGACTAAATTTCCAGTTTCTAATATTTCCAAATTCTTTATGCCACCATTCATTTTCAGTAACATCTCCGCCACCAAATACTATTTTGTTCATACAGTTTGAAGTAATTGTTTGTCTATATTTTTCATTTACAGCACCTAGTTGTGCAAGTGTTTGAGAAGATATTGTAGTTCCTACACGATATTTTCTATATAAAGTAAATATTGGTTCAGTTGATTTTGAAATGAACTCTGGGAATTCATCTATATATAAGAAATGTGGGACTCTTGTAGATTCGTTTCCAGGTCTTGAAAGTACAGAATTTTGCATTAATAATATAAAGAATAATCCAAAATTCTTATGAACAGTAGGACCTAAATCTCCTCTTCTTGTACATACAAAAGTAACTTCTCCATTTGCTAAAGCTTTATCATAGTTAATATTATTTTTTCTATTACAAATAATTTTCTTAACACCATTATATCTTATTAATTTTTCAAACACTGAAGAAGCATATAATGCTGATTTTTCCATATTCTCTCTTCCTAGAGAATTCTTATAAAAGTTTTTCTTAAAATAAGATAATTGTACATTATATTGCTCAGCAATTTCTGGTACAGCCTCTAAAGTATTACATAAACTTTCTACTAAATCAAAGTTGTTAAGTATTTTAACAACATCTTCTAATGTAGGTAAGTAATCTTTATCTTTGTATACTATAGGGTATGTAGCCTTTAATAGAATACAAATATTTTCAATTGCTTGAACAGCATAGTTTTCCATATTAGTTTTATCTATATTTTCAATAGTACTTTGATACATAGTTTTTAAAATATAAGTAAATACACTAGCAGCTTTTAAAGGGTTTTCATATACAAATGGGTTTAACCCAGCTGAGTTATCATTATTAGGGTCTACAATATTATATTTAATGTTGTAGTTATTAGCAACATCTATCATATGTCCAATAGATTCATAATCAGGAGAAATAGATGTTAAACCTAAGTTTCTATAAATATATGTATCACCATTTTTACCAATAATCATTTTTCTCATATATGTGTCATATAAGCCTTGTTTACCTTGAACAGGAACTAACATATTTAATGAAAAATTATTATTTAAGTATTCATTATTAAAAGGTGCATTTAGAACTGCTATACCAGTTTTTAATGCGGTAAATCCCATTTCTTTTGAAGATTGGTAGAAAAAGTATTTTTTTTCTAAATCTCTCGCCATACAAGGCTCAAAAACTAATGAAGTTTTACCGTGAACCAGAAGGACCAACTACTAAAAATTGATTAAATCTGCTACTTTCTGGAATAATACATTTTCTAGTTACTTCTTTATCATTACATACATACATTTCACAAGAATAAGGTCCAGTACCTTCTTTATTATCAGGTCCAAGTTTTAAACCACCATAATCAGCGATTGATTCTCTTAAAAGTTTAGTATCTTCAACTTTCTTATATAAGAAATCAAATAATGGTTTTATAGTAGTAAGAGGTAAGAATATTGCTATAGCAGAAAGTGCTGGTCTAAATAATTCTGGAAAATTTATTGCTAAAGTTGAATATCCTGGAAGTGAAACTAAACCAGTCCAAATACTCATATTTGCCCATTGAACAAACATAGAAAGTGCTATAATATATAAACTAACTACATATGTATGAAATAAATTAACTTTAACTCTATTAGATGTTGCAAATTTTGAACCACCTGAGAACAAAAATGCAAATATTGGGCAAGCAAGAGCAAAGGTGTACATGAATGGCCCCCAATATGAAACACCCACACCATTAAATATAATTAAGAGTATTTCAACAACTCTGTCTACTAAAAAATAGGCAGATAATAAAGTTAATATATATGTAAAAAACGTATTTCTATCCGTTTTTAATATCTTTAAAAATTTATCAAAAAGTTTCAAAACTTTCACCACTTTCACTAATTAAATATTTGCACATATATTATCCTATAAAATGCGCAAAAAATCAAGGTTTTTTGACGAATTTGTGAAATTTATGTTATGCAATGTACATAAATTAAATGTAAAGGTAATTATTAATTGACAGTTCCTAAAAAAAACAAGTAAAAATTCATAAAATATAGAAATTAGTATAATAAATTATTTGCTTAAGAAAATTTTTAAAAAGGTTGGTAATTGATAATTACTCCTATATTTATGGTTAATTGTAAGTAAATATAAAATTTTTAAAAAATACTTGAATAATATTAATATTATGCATATAATTTAATACAAATACATAATAGAAAAATAATATAAAGAGGATAGATATGAGAAAAGGAAAACATAGAAAAGAAGGTAATGTGAAGAAGGAAAGTTTTATGCAAGGTGTATTATCATTAATGATAGCACAAATATTAATAAAACTATTAGGTTTAATATATAAATGGTATTTAACAAATAGAGAAGGTTTTGGTGATGAAGGTAATGCAATTTATAGTGCAGGTTTTTCTATTTATGCATTATTACTAACACTTTCTTCAACAGGTGTTCCAAATGCAGTTTCAAAATTAGTATCAGAACATACTGCTAAAGGGGATTATAGGGGAGCCCATAGAATTTTTAAAATTTCACTTGCAACATTTGCTATTATTGGTCTAATAGGAACACTAATATTATTCTTCGGAGCAGGTTATATATCTAATGTATGGCTTGCAATACCAGAAGCAGAACTTACACTAGTTGCATTATCACCAGCAATATTCTTTGTAGCAATAATATCTGTATTTAGAGGATATTTTAATGGTAGAGAAAGCATGAAAGCAACAGCAAATTCACAAACATTAGAACAACTAGCTAAAACTATATTTACAGTATTAGTAGTAGAAATTGTTGCAATATTTTCAGGAGTAAATACAAATTTAATGGCAGCAGGGGCTAACCTAGCAACAACTTTAGCAACAGTAGCAAGCTTTTTATACTTATATATGTACTTTAAAGTAAGAAGGGTTGAACTAGGAAAAGAAATAGTATCATCAGTAAATTATCCTACAAAAAGTATATTAGGAACAGTTAAAAATATATTAATGGTTTCTATACCAATGTCATTAAGTTCAATATTAACCTCATTAAATAGAAATATTGATTCAATGACAGTAAAAAGAGGGTTACAAAGTTTTTTAACACAAGGTGAAGCACTAAAACAATATGGAATTTTAAGTGGAAAGGTAGACACACTAGTTTCATTACCTTTATCATTTAATATAGCATTTGCAACAGCATTAGTGCCAGCTATTGCTTCAGCAAAGACCAAAGGAGATATGCACACAGCTAATAAAAGAGTATCATTTTCATTATTAGTAACAATGTTAATAGGTCTTCCTTGTATGATAGGAATGATGATTTTTGCACAGCCTATTTTAAATTTATTATTCCCTAATGCAAGTGAAGGAGCATTTATTTTTCAAGTTAGTAGTTTAACTATAATATTTACAGTACTTGAACAAACTGTAAATGGAGCTCTGCAAGGATTAGGAAAAATATACATACCAGCAATTGCATTAACAATAGGTGTTGCAGTTAAATTTATACTGAACTTAATATTAGTACCAATACCATGGATAGGCGCAGCAGGAGCAGCTTTTGCTACAGTAGCATGTCACGCAATAGCATTTATAATAGGTTTTTATGTATTAAAGAAAAGTATGAAAATAGATCTACCATTTACAAAATTTATAGTAAAACCATTTATAGCAACATTTATTATGGCAGTATGTTCATATGCAGTTTATTTATTATTAGGTGGTATAAATGCAAGTAAAGTGGTAACAATAATAGCAATTATAGTAGCAGTAATAATGTACAGTTTATCTATAATAGTATTAAAATTATTTACAAAAGAAGAACTATTAATGATACCATATGGTAATAAATTATATAAATTATTAGAAAGAATAGGAATATATAGGGAAGGCGCAAACCCAGCAAAATAGCGGTTTTTAGAATGCAAACGAGTTAAAAACCTAGAGCCGTAAAGGTTTGGAAGAAAAAAATAATAAAAAAAAGAAGGATTTTGAAAAACATTGGCGAATAATGTTAGTAGTAGAATGAAATAAGTCTACTGATGAAATCTTATAGGAGGTAAGTTAAATGAACAAATCAGAATTAATCGCAGCTATCGCAGCAAAAACTGGTTCAACAAAAAAAGACGCTGAAGCATCTTTAAACGCATTTGTTGAAGTTGTAACAGAAACTTTAGTAAAAGGAGACAAAGTTCAACTAGTTGGATTTGGTTCTTTTGAAGTAAGAAAAAGAGCAGCTAGAAAAGGAAGAAACCCACAAACTAAAGAAGAAATCAAAATACCAGCTTCTAAAGCACCAGTATTCAAAGCAGGAAAAGCTTTAAAAGATTTAGTAAACAATAAATAATTAATGATGATTTCAATATAAATTATATGAATTCATATAAAAGAGCGAAGAAAAAACTTCGTTCTTTTTTTATGCACGATAGGGACGGTTCTTAGCGTGCATAACTTAGTAATTCATGAATATATATTTATACTATGAGGTGAATAGATTGGTATTAAAAGCAATAAAGTTAAGGAAAAAATATATAATTATAATGATAATAGTTGTTATTTTTATTATAGGAGTTTGTGTAT
>CATLFA010000023.1 GCA_949927585.1 uncultured Clostridiaceae bacterium | reverse complement strand
AATCCATTTGATTATAGTGTAACATTTGAAGGAAATGCATCATTATATGGAAGTGTAGGAATACAAACAGGACTAAATGGATGGGGAAGGCAAAATTATAATTATACAGCACGTCAAACAGGGACCCCAGTAACAACAGGAACAAATAAAGCAACAGGAAATGTAGTAGTAAAAGCAAATAGTATACCATATTATCATACAGATTATTATACGGCCGTAGAAATGAGTAGAAGACTGTACAGTAATAATGCGTATGTGAAAAGTGGACTAATAACAGGAACAATGTGGGACATGATGCTAAAATATATGAAAGAGACAGGAAATGTAGATGTAGAAAGTTCAAGTTTGGGGAACTATGATAATATATCATTAACAAATTTAAGAGGATATTATACAGATGTAACATACTCAACAAATAAAAGTGTATTAGGAGTAACAAATGGCTTTAAAAGTTGTGAAGGTTTAACAAATACAAATTCAGGAACAAATTCATGGGTAATATTAACAACAGGAGCAACAGAACAAGTAAAGAAAATGAACTTATATGATGTAGCAGGAAACCTTTGGGAATGGACAACAGAAGTAGCATTTGTAGACAATTTAGATTATAATATGAATGTAAATTATAATTCATACATGCTTCGTGGTGGTTCGTTTAGCGATGCGTGCGCAACCTACTCAACGGCCTTCCGTAGTTCTGGTTATGGCCCCTCTACTTACACTGGCCATGGGTTCCGCCTTGCTCTTTACATTCAATAAAAAATATTTTATTTTTCAGATATATTAAAATCATTTTTAGAGCGATGATTAAAAGAGGTAAGAAATTTTCTTACCTCTTTTTGTCGAAAGTTTTATATATATTCGACAAAACTTCTGAAGTTTTGCTATTGGAAAATATTTCCAATAGATATATAATTATAGAAACAAAAATATAAATACATACAAAGGAGGAAAGAATATTGAATTCAAAATATATTGCAGAGGACAAGCTTTTAATATTAGAAATAACAGAGGAAATAGATCATCACCAAGCAGAGAAAATAAGAAGAAAGGCAGATGATGAAATCACCAAATTTATGCCTAGAAAGGTTATACTTGATTTTAAAGATGTTACATTTATGGATAGCGCAGGGATAGGAATGGTACTTGGAAGATATAAGATGATAAATATGATAGGTGGAAAATTAGAAATGGAAAATGTAAGTGTACCACTTAAAAAAATTTTTGATATGAGTGGTATTACCCAAATATGTCCTATTATAAGTTGAATATAAAATAAGAGTAGAGCATTATATAGGTATTCTACTTGCAAATATAATACCAAAGTTGGAGGTTAGTAATATGAAAAATATTTATGAGAATGAAATGAAATTAGAGTTTATTAGCAAGTCAAATAACGAAGCATTTGCACGTATTAGTGTAGCGACATTTGCAGCACAGTTAGACCCTACAATAGAAGAAATTGCAGATATTAAAACAGCTGTATCTGAAGCTGTTACAAATGCAATTGTTCATGGATATGAAGATAAAGAGGGAGTGGTAAAAGTTATATGCAAAATTACTGGAAATGTAATAACAATAGAAATTTCAGATTCAGGTAAAGGAATAGAAGATATAGAAAAAGCAAAGAGGCCTCTTTATACCTCAAAGCCAAACTTAGAACGTTCAGGAATGGGATTTACTATTATGGAAAATTTTATGGATGAAATGAATGTGGAATCAATAGTAGGTCTTGGAACAAAAGTTACAATGAAAAAAGTTATAAAGAAAGAAGAAATAAAAGAAGAAGATATAGCAGAAGTATTGAGCCAAATTAATAACATGAATTAGAAAGAATAAATGAAAAATAGAGAAATTAGAAGTTAGAATTAGGGTAATTTCGTTTAAAAAATTACTTAAAAATCCAAATTATAACATCTAACCTCTATATTCTAATAAGAGGAGATACTTATGTTGTATGAAAATAATATAAAAGATATAAAAGAAGCTCAGAATGGAAATCAAGAAATTATGACAAAATTAATTGAAGAGAATAACGGGCTTATTTGGAGTATAGTAAAGAGATTTTCAGGAAGACGGCTATGAGTTAGAAGATTTATATCAAATAGGATGTATAGGTTTTATAAAATCAATTAAAAGATTTGACACATCTTTTGATGTAAGACTTTCTACATATGCAGTTCCGTATATTTTAGGAGAAATTAAAAGATTTATTAGAGATGATGGAAGTATAAAAGTTAGTAGAAGTATTAAAGAACTTTCATGTAAAATAAAAGATGTACAAGCAAGAAATTTAAGAGAAAGTGGAAAAGAAATAAGTATTATAGAAATTGCAAAAGAACTAAAAGTATCAAAAGAAGAAGTTGCAGCTGCTTTAGATTCATTAAGTCCTGTGGTTTCAATTTATGATGAAACATATTCTAATGATGAGAGAGGAATAAGCATTATAGATAAAATAAAAAACGATGTAGATGAAGCAGAACAAATTGCTAATAGAATAAGCATAAGAGACATGATAAGTTCTTTAGATGATAGAGATAAACAAATTATTATGCTTAGATATTACAAAAATAATACACAAAGTCAAGTAGCTAAAATACTAGGGATTAGCCAAGTACAGGTTTCTAGGATTGAGAAAAAAATATTAGAATCAATGAAACTTAAGATGGTTAACTAAAATTACTTGTTAAATAATCCACCTTATGAAATTGTATATATTAAAATAAAAATTAAACCCTCCAAACTTATGGTAAATCTCCTATAAAAAACTATTAGATTTTAATATATACAAACAAAAAATGTTAATCTATATATTACAACTATAAATATACTTAAATTTATGGTAATAAAAAAGGGGAGAATATAAAGAAATGAAAAGAATTATATTGTATATATTAATATTTATTTTTATATGTTTTGGCATACCAATAATATTTACAAGCAGTAAAATACAAAATGTATCAAAAGAAATCACCAATAATAATGAAATAACTCCTAACACATATGATTATAAAGATTATCAAACTATAAAATTACTACATTCTACCACAAATCAAATAGAAGAAATAAAACTAGATGAATATTTGTATGGAGTAGTATCGAGTGAAATGCCAGCAAATTTTGAAATGGAGGCATTAAAAGCGCAAGCGGTAGTGGCTAGAACATATACAATTTATAAAATGCTAAATGATGGTAAAAAACATGAGGGAGCAAATATATGTGATAATTCAGCATGTTGTCAAGCTTGGATAACAAAAGAAGGAAGAATGGCAAGATGGGAAGAATCTTTAAGAGAATCTAACTGGAATAAAATAGTAGAAGCTGTAAATTCTACACAAGGAAAAATAATTACTTATAAAGGAGTACCAATAAATGCATTCTTTCATTCAAATAGTGGAGGTACAACGGAAACAACAGCAAATGTATGGGGAGGTACAGGTTATCCATATCTTCAATCAGTAGAGACTTCAGGTGAAGATACATATTCACAATATAGTTCAGAAGTAGTACTTACAAAACAAAACTTCATAAATAAAATTAAAGAAAAACATAATAATTTTGAAATAGATTTTAATGTGACAGATTGCATAAAAATATTAGAATATACAGAGGGAAACAGGGTTAAAAAAGTAAAAATAGGTAACTTAGAACTAAGTGGAGTTGAAGTAAGAACTATATTAGGTCTAAAATCTGCAAATTTTATAATAGCAATAGAAGGAGAAAATATAAAATTTAAAGTAACAGGATATGGCCATGGTGTAGGAATGAGCCAAACAGGTGCCGATAGCATGGCGAAAAGTGGAAGTAACTACGAAGAAATAATAAAACATTTTTATACAGGTGTTGAAATTGTAAATATGTAAGGAAGAAGTATGTATAAAATTGACAAAAGAGGAAATACTCTAACTAAATAAAAAAGGTAATGTTTTTACATACCATAAAACAAGGAGGAGTTATAATGAGAAATAATAGAAGACCTAGAAATTTTAATGAGGAATCAGAAACAAAAAAGTTAATCTATATTTCAATAGCAGTAGTAATACTTGCCATTTTAACATTTGCTATAACATATATAGTTTATAGTAATGCTTTAAATAAAAATACAGGAGATATAACACAAAAGATAACTGAAATGGGAACGCAAAATAGCAATACATTATCTGAAGCAAGTAGTCCAATAGGAAAAAATGTAAATGAAATGCAAGAAGAAAATGAAAAGATAGCAATAAATACAACAAATATACAGACACAAAGTCAAGAATCAAACGCAATTGTAGAAACAAAAACACCAGAATTAGAAAAGAAGCAAGAACCAAAGAAAGAAGAAATAAAAGATCCAACATTTATAAAACCAGTAGAAGGTGAAATAGTAAAAGAATATGCAAGTGAAAATTTAGTTTATTCAGAAACACTAAAAGAATGGATAATTCATAATGGAATAGATATAAAAGCTGACAAAACTACAATAGTAAAAGCTTCAAGTGAAGGAACAATAAAATCTATAAAAAATGATCCTAGATATGGAATTACAATAGTAATTGAACATACAAATGGATATGTAAGCATATATTCAAACTTATTGACAGCAGAATTTGTAAAAGAAGGAGAAAAAGTAACTCAAGGTAAGACAATAGGAACAGTTGGAAACACAGCAGTCTTTGAAATAGCAGATGAACCACATTTACATTTTGAAATATTAAAAGACAATAAATATTTAAATCCGAGTGAATATATAAAATAAAAGAAGACTTGAGAAAAAGGAAAGGTTTGAAATGTGTCTAAAAATTTCCAAACATAGATAACTAAAAAAATATAAGGTTATTTAATGTTTGAAAATTTTTAGACACATTTCAAATCTTTCCTTTGTTCTATTTCTTTATTACAACATTATTACAATAACATTATTTTTGCATTACACTTATCTAAATATGTTGTTTTAGCTATTAAATTGTAGTAAAATGAAATAAGTAATATTATTTTGTTTTATAATAAGGAGGAAATAGATATGGCAACAAATCCAATGCAAAGAAAGGCGAATAATTACCTATTAATAGGAGTTTTAGTTACACTATTAATAACAGGAAGTATAATAGCAATACTATTTATACAATTAAATAAGTTAAATACAAAAATAAAAAATCAAGAAGCAAATATGAAAAAAGTATATGTTGTTTCTAGAGATATAAAATCTGGTGAAAGTATAAGCACATCAGATTTAAAAACAATAACAGTAACAAAAGATGCAATACCAAGTAATGTAGCTGATATTGCAAATATAACTGAGGAAACAATAGCTAAAATAGAGTTAAAGTCAGGAATGATACTTACATCAAATATGCTAGATGAAACTAATACCCAAACAACAAATGATTTAAGAATACAAGAATACAATACAGTAGAACTTCCAACTCAAATAGAGAATGATGATTATATAGATATTCGTTTAAGGCTACCAAATGGAACAGATTATATTGTTGTATCTAAAAAGAAAGTTGAAATACCACAAATAAATGGAACTGATTCATTAAACACAATAAGAATAAATGTTGCAGAACAAGAAATTTTATTGATGAGTAATGCAATAGTTGAATCATATTTAGTTCCAGGTTCAAAATTATATGTAACAAAATATACAGAACCAGGAATGCAAGAAAGTGCAACACCTACATATTTACCAAGTAGTGAAGTTATAACTCTTATGAATACAGATCCAAATATTGTTGCAGTTGCTAAAAATGAATTATTTACAAGATATAATAATAACTCTGGAGTAATAAGAGGAAATATAGTAAATTCGATAAATGCTAATGCAGCAGAAGGAAAAGCAAATGTTGAAAGTGGAGTACAAGAAGAAATAACAAGAGCAAGAGAACAAAGACAATCTTACCTAGATTCATTAGGAGGATATTAAAAGAAAGGAAATAAAAAATGAGAAAAATAGGGTTCATTGGAGCATATGATAAAACAGATTTCTTATTATACATATCAAAAATACTAGTTGAATTAGGTCAAAGAGTTCTGCTAGTAGATGGTACAATTATGCAAAAAGCAAGATACATTGTACCAACTATTGAGCCTTCAAGAACATATGTAACAGAATTTGAAGGAATAGACATAGCAGTAGGCTTAAAAACAATTGAGGATATAAAAGGATATTTAGGAATACCATTAGCTGAAGAACTTCCATATGATATAGCTTTAATAGATACAGATACAGCAGGAAGTGTAATGAACTTTAAAATAGAAAATAGTGAAAAAATATATTTTACTACTTCATTTGATATGTATTCTATAAGAAGAGGAATTGAATCTATAAGTGGAGTACAAACTAAAGTAGTTGCTACAAAAGTATTATTTACGAAGCATGCTACAAAGGAAGAAAACGATTACTTAAATTTTTTATCTAAAGATAGTAATATTGAATGGAATAATGAAATTATATTTTTACCATTTGAACTTGGAGATCAAACAGTTATATATAAAAACCAAAGAGTCGCAAAAATAAAGCTAAAGGGACTTACTACTCAATATAAAGAGGGATTAATATATATAGTAGGAGATATAATAGGACAGGAAAATTATCCTATCATAAAAAAAGCATTAAAAAAAATAGAAAAAGGAATATAAAAAATAATTGTAGAAACAAGCATTGATTGTACAATACTATAAAATACGAAAAAAAAGAAAGGAAAAATAAGATGGCAATAGTTGCATTTTGGAGTGATGAGAAAAGAGAAACAGGGCAAACATTATCTATGGTAGCATTATCTACATATATGTCAATAGAACACAACTATAAAATATTAAATGTTAGTACAAATTTTAAAGATGATACATTAGAAAAATGCTATTGGAATTTGCAAAAGGAATCATCATTTCTTAAAAAAATTACTGATAATGAAGTAATGGTAGGATTAGAAGCTGGAATTGAAGGATTAGTAAAAATAATAAAAAGTAATAAAACAACTCCTAATATTGTGTCAAATTATAGTAAAGTAATTTTTAATGATAGATTAGATGTGTTATGCTCTCCTCAAACTAAAATATATAGTGAATACCTAGAAATAGCAAAAATGTATCCAGAAATACTGCATATAGCAAATAGAAATTATGATTTAGTTTTTGTAGATATTTCTAAGAGAATGGACGAACAAGAAGCAAATCATATTTTAGAGATAGCAGATGTAATTATAGTAAATATCACTCAAAAGCTACAAATAATAGATAAATTCTTTTCATTAAAAGAAGAAAATAATTTCTTTAAAAATAATAAGATATTATTAAATATTGGAAGATATGATAGATTTTCAAAATATAATGTGAAAAATATTTCAAGATATTTAAGAATGAAAAATGATGTTTTAGCAATTCCATATAATACTTTATTTTTTGAAAGTTGCTCAGAGGGAAAAGTCGCAGAATTTTTCTTGAGATTAAGAAATGTAGATAATGATGACAGAAATAAAACATTAATTCAAGAAGTAGATAGAATGTCAAATATATTACTAAACAAAATACAAGAATTAAGAATAAATAATAAATAACAAATATACCAGTCAGTAACAAAAACAAGATAGAGAAAGGAGCCAAAATGAATCTATTTAATATTTTCATGATAATATTGGTATTAATAGGTGCTGGAATTTTAATTGCTTATAAATTAAAAAAGAAGCAAGATGAAAAGGTAGAAGTTCAAGTACAAGTTGATGATAAAACTTATACCTTAGAAAAAATGACAGCATTTGTTAAAAAAAGATTAGATGAAATAACAAAAATAAATTTATATGATATAGGGCTTTCAGAAGAAGAACTAAAAAGAAGAAAAAGTAAAAAATATGAACTAAAAAAGGCTCTAAAAGGTTGTACATATGGAGATGTAAACGATAAAAAATATGTTAAAGAATTAATATATGATTTATTAGCCAAAGAATATGGAGTAGATGAAATAAATGTATCAAAAGCAATTTCATTTGATATTCCATCATTGCTTACAGCTGAGGACAAATTTGACATTATATTATATATGTATAAGCAAGAATTCGGATATGAAGCTTTAACACAAATTATAAAAAAATATGATTTAGCAAGACTAAAATATGTAGCAGGAGAAGCAAAACCTTGTTATGTAATCACAGAAGAAGAAATTAATGATATTTTTGAAAAAGAAAACTTTGTACTTTCTTTTCAAGACAAATTACATGTAGTAGTACAAAGAATATATCAACATTATAAAGGTTATAGCACAATAGATGAAATAAGAGACATGAATATAGATGGTATTTCTGGTGGTGTATCAGGACTTCCAGAAAGTTTCTTAAGCCAAGTAGCACAAACAGATGGAGATTATTTAGGTCAAATAATAGAACACAAAGTACCAAGAGCTTGTGATAGTATTTGGATAATGTTCCAAGGTAAATCAATACGTTTAGCATTTTTATCATTTGGAACAGAAGCAGAACTAAAAAGAGTATGTCAAAACATTTATAAATATAATAATCCAGGGCAATTATCAGATACAAATGGATACAAAATTAATGAAATGAAAGACGGTTCTCGTGTAGTAGTTGTAAGGCCAAGTATGTCTGAAACATGGGCATTTTTCGTAAGAAAATTTGACGTAAAACGTTCAACTTTAGAGCAATGGTTTAAAAATGAACCAGGAGCAGATGAATCAATAGAATTACTAAAATATTTAGTAAAAGGAGCAAGAATTACATCAATTACTGGTGAACAAGGTTGCCGGAAAAACAACACTTCTTATGGGAATGATAGAAAATATATATGAAACCATGAACCTACGTATTACAGAAACTGCATTCGAGCTTCACTTAAGAAAAATATATCCAACAAGAAATATTTTATCAATGAGAGAAACAGAAACAGTATCTGGACAAGATTGTTTGGATGTTCAAAAGAAAACAGATGGTTCTGTTAATATAATTGGAGAGGTTGCAACAGACCCAGTTGCATCTTGGATGATACAATCAGCTCAAGTTGCATCTAAATTTACATTATTTACTCACCATGCAAAAACTTTCCCAGACTTAGTAACAGCATTACGTAACTCTATGTTAAGAGCAGGCGTATTTAAAAATGAAAGAACAGCAGAAGAACAAGTAGTTTCAGTATTAAACTTTGATATACACTTAGCAAAGAACTTTAGAGGAAAAAGATATGTAGAAAGGGTTACTGAATGTATACCAATAGAAGATAAAAATGAATATACATTTGATCATAGAAAAGAAAAAACATTAGAGGGAAAATTAGATAAATTCATGGACAATGCTACATATTACTTTACAAAATCTACAAACAGAGAATTATACAAATATGTAAATATATTAGAATATCATGATGGAGAATATATATTAACAAATAAAATATCAGATACAAATATAAAAGAAATGTTAAACAATATGGATGATACAGATGCAGAAGAATTTACAAAATTTGTAGAAAAACATTGGACAACAAAAAAGAAATATAATAGTAAAAAAGAAGAACATAAACCACAAAAACGTGGAAGAAAAGCAAAAATGGAAGTTAGAAGTTAGAAGTTAGAAGTTATAAAATAGGGTAAATACTTCTAATAAATTACCCAAGTTTACAGACTCTAACTTTTAATATCCAAATAGAAAGAGGTGAAAAATAAAATGAATACCCAAATGTTAAAATACCTAATTTATGGTGTTGTAGGCTTACTTTCAGTTATTATAATAATATATCTTATATTACAAAAAAACAACAAAGAAAAGCGATATATAAATAGTTTACAACAAGGAACAAAAAAATCAAAATTCTCTTCAGAAATTATGTATCAAAAATTGTATTTATTTTATTTAAAAACCCCTTTTATTAAAAGATACATATTAAAATTAAGAAGAAGACTTGAAATAGTAAACATAGATGATGAATATTTAACAAGACTTCAAGCTTCAAAAATATTAACAAGGACATTTTTAATAGTAATACCAATAACAATAGCAATAATGACATTGACACATAATAATGTTCTATTAATGTCAATATTACTAATATTTGAGGTGTTTTTAATGGATACCATTATTGATGGAATGGTAGATAAAATTGACAATAATTTATTAAAACAACAAATAAATTTCTTCTCAGAAATTAGACATGCCTATCATGAATTTAATATGGTAGAAGAAGCAATATATCAAACAGCACAAGATGACGATAACCCAGAAATGGCAAGGCAAGCAGAAAAAATATATGAAGTTTTAATATCAGATGATCCAGAATCTGAATTAGAAAAATACTATGATGTAGCACCAAATAGTTATTTAAAAGAATTTGCTGGAATTTCATATTTAACAAAAGAATTTGGTGACAGAAAAGTAGATGGAGCATCATTATACTTAAAAAACTTAAATAATATTACACAAGAAATGCAATTAGAAATATTAAAAAGAGATAAGCTAGACTATGTATTCCAAAGTTTATCAGTAATAGCAATAGTACCGATGCTATGTTTAGAGCCAATAAAAAACTGGGCAATAGGTCAATTTAGTTTTACTGAAGGTTTTTATAATGGAAAAAGTGGAATGTTAATACAAATATTAATATTATTAGCAACTTTTGTATGTTATATATTAACAAGAAAACTAAAAGATAATGGTTCTACAAATATTAATACAAAAAATACTGAAAAGCCTTGGCAAGAAAAATTATATAGAATAAAAATAGTAAAGAAATTTGTAGATCTGTTTATGCCAAAAGAGGGAACAAAAGATGACAGAAAAATAAGAACCTTAATGAAAGATGCAGCAAGCAAAGATAAACTAGAATGGGTATATGTTAATAGAATAGTACTTTGTGTAGCCACATTTGTGTTATCAGTTTTCTTATTTGGTAGATTACATTCAATAGTAATAAACAATATATATACAGACCCAACAGTAACTTATGACATCATAGGAACAATGGCGGAAAAAGACAGAAGAAAAGGAATGGAAGTAACAAAGTCGGATAACCAATATATAGAATATTTTAAAAATAAGTCTGACTTAAAAGTAGCAGATATAACAAAAAGTATGACTCAAGGAAAAATAAACAAAGACTATGTGGATAGTACAGATGGAGACAGAAAAATAGCCGCAGAAAGAATAATAAAGAAAATTTCTACAATAAATAGTGAATATATAGCATGGACAGAGATATTAGGAGCTATGGTACTTGCAATGATAGCATATATGGCACCAATATGGATGTTAAAATTCCAAACAAAAATGAGACAACTTGAAATGGAAGACGAAGTAATGCAATTCCAAACAATTATATTAATGCTTATGAGAATAGAAAGGGTAAATGTTGAAATTATACTAGAATGGCTTGAAAGATATGCAAATATATTTAAAGACCCATTAAGCAAATGTATAAACAACTATGAAGCAGGTCCTTGGGAAGCATTAGAAGCAATGAAAGAAGATGTTACATATCAAGATTTCATTCGTATTATAGAAAGCATGCAAGCAGCAGTTGAAAAAATACCAATAAAAGATGCATTTGATGAGTTAGATACAGAAAGAGATTACTACCAAGCAAAACGTAAAGAATCAAATGAAAGGTTAATTTCAAGAAAAGGTATGATAGGGAAAGTAATTGGTTTTGCACCAATGGTACTACTATTTGTAGGCTACTTAATTATTCCACTAGTATTCATAGGCCTAACAAGTATGACAACATCATTTAGCAACATGCAAACAAGCTAAAATAAGAGGTTAGAAGTTGGAATAGAAGGTAAATACTTCTAGAAAGTCACCTAATTCTACAACCTCCAATAAGGAGATAAAAAAATGGAAAATGCATCAAAAGCACTAATAATTGCAGGAAGTGTTTTAATAGCGATATTAGTAATTTCATTACTTGTAGTGTTTTATAACAATATAAAAGAATTTCAAAATGCAAATCACCAAGTAGATATATTAGAACAAATATCAGAATTTAACAAACAATATGATGTATATTATAGAGATAACCTTTTTGGAAGCGATATTTTGTCAATTGCAAATAAAGTAGTAGACTATAATATAAGAGAAAGTAACACTGAAGGATATTCTAGAATAGAAACAAGTGTAAAGTTTAAAACAGGAATTTCACCAAATGGTGAAAAACTTATAGATAGTAAAAAAAAATATAATGCACAAGAACTAAATAAAATATCGCAAAATTTAGAAAAAAAAGTAACAGATATAGGAAAAGAAAAATATGCAGGTAAAACAATTTCAGCATTATCAGGAATGAGAGATAATCAATTAGAAGAGTTAATAGGCAAAGATAAGTTACAAGAAGTAAAAGCAAAAAATAGAAGCTATTTACAATATAAATCAGCATTAACAGAGCTTAAAAGCAAGACCTTTAAAGCAACAGAATTCAAATATGACAAAGGAACAGCAAGAATAAGCTTAATGCAATTTGAGGAAATTTGATATTATAAATTAAAAATAGTAAATACAGTGAGCGAAGGAGGAGAGAGATGGAGAACGCATCAAAGGCTTTAATTATATCAGCTAGCGTTTTGTTAGGATTAATGATTATTTCGGTTGGTGTAGCTTTGTTTCAATCTTTTGGAGGATTTAGTAGAAACATAACAACTCAGGTAGAAAAAAACAAAATAGCAGAATTTAATAGTCAATTTTTAAAATATTATAATGATGAAATGGAACTTACAGCACATGATATAGTTACACTTGCAAACTTAGCTCATAAAACTAATATAGAGCAAGAAGTAAATGAAAATAGCGTAGCATATATAAAAGTAAGAATAAGAAACACAAAACAAAGTCTAGAAAAATTTACAGAAGAACAGTTAAAAGAATTATTGCAAGAACAATCAGATGAATTAGTAAAAATAAATGATGAAATAGTTTCAAAATATTATTATAAAATTGTAGAAATTAATTATGATGAAAATTCAGAAAAAGTAAACGAAGTATATATAAATAAATATGAAAGAAAAAAATGATAAAAGGAAAAATATTCATTTGCAAAAAAGCAATAAAAATGTTATAATATAAAGGAACATGTAATATGAAAAAACTATTAATAATATTAATACTTTTAATAGTTGCTATTATAGCAGTTGTAGCTTATCAATATAATAGTTATAAAATAAAACTTGCAGAAACAAAAAAAATAAATAAAGAGTATGAAAGTTTTACAGAAAATGAAATATTAGGAACGTCACTTATAACACTAATAAATAAAGCTATAAATAGTAATGAAAAGAGTAATATATTAAAAGATGATAAGGGATTATATAAAGATAATGAAACAACATCAATAAAAATACAAGTGAAATTTAAAGAATCAGATAATATATTTTCAATGGAAAGTATAGGAAAAATAGGTTCAGAACAATTTATAAAAAATTATGCAACAGTTTCATTTAAATGTACGCAAAAAACTTATCATGAAAAAACAAACAATATAAAATATTTATTGTTTGAACAAATTTAGTTATTAATTTTAAACATGAAGTTAGAAGTTAGAAGTTAGAAGTTGGAAGTTGGAATATAAGGTAAATACTTCAAAGTAATTACCTTATATTCCAACCTATAACCTCCAACTTCCAACCTCTAAAATAAAATATGGGAGAACATTAAGAAGAGTATCCCTAAAAAACGAAGGAGGAAATAAAAATGGAAAATGCATCAAAAGCATTAATTATAGCAGGAGCTATATTATTATCAATTTTAATTATAGGATTAGGTATGTTAATATTTAATCAAGCAAAGGAAACAATAGGAAAGGCAAATTTAGACCAAGATACAGTAAATGCAGCAAACTCAAGATTTGATACTTATCTAGGAGATAGCAAAAGAGGGTCAAGCGTAAAAGACTTATGCACACAAGTTAAAAACAATAACTTAACAGCAAATGGAGAAGATTCATTTGAAATAGAAATAACAGTTAATGGTGAAAAAGCTACAGAAGCTTCAGATATAGATAAATTAAGAGCAAAAATAGGAAATGGGAAATACTATAATGTTACATGTACATACGATAAGAAAAAAGGTGGACTAATAGATACAATAACAGTAGAAGACGCAAAGAAAAGCGGAACTTCAACAGGCACAGTAACAGAATAATATTTTAGAAAGTAGAAAATTATGGAGAATGCTACACACGCTTTAATAATGGCTTTCTCAGTAATGGTATTAGTAATAGCACTAACAGTTTCAATAGTGGCATTTAATAATGCAAAACAAACAGCAGATATTATATTATATACTAAAGATGAAACAAACTATTATGAATACCAAGGTGTTAGAGGAAAACAGGCCGAGAATAGAATAGTAGGTTTGGAAACAGTAATTCCAACATTATATAAATATTATAAAGAAAATTATACAGTAGTATTTAGAAGAGGAAACTATAATGAAACTAATGGCGAAATTTCTAATTGGGACTATTTACCAATATATACTACTAAAGCAAACAGAAACTGGCAAAGTTCATATAATACTTTAATGAAAAATAAGTATGGAAAGGAAAAGCCTAATGAACAAATATTTTCTTTTGACCTAGATGAAGAAACATTAAGGCACGAACCATGGACAGGTAGTAATGACAGAATTAAAAATAATTTAGACTGTTTTTTATCAGGTGAAACTTATCATAATCCAAATAATAACTCTGAGTATATAAAATATGGAGAAATTATAGGAATAGGAGGATTTACTGAAAAATATAAAAATGCTAAATTTGTTGAAACAATACAAGAATATAAATATAATAGCTCACAAACAACACAAAGCACAACTGGTAGTTTAACAAAGGAAAAATCTAAAAGAATGATAATATTTACACTAATAACAAATAATTAAGGAGGAAATGAAAAATGGGAGATAGCTTTATAACAATTATAGCTATATTTTTAGCAGCAGTTCTTATGTTTGTTTTTCCATTAATAGCAATGTCCGAAAGAACAGATGATATAGCAGAACTTGCAGTACAAACAGCCACAACAGATTTTGTTGATAATGTAAGAACAACAGGAAAGCTTACAACAGATGATTATGATAAATATTTAGAAACAATTTCTTCAACAGGTAATTCATTTGATGTAGATATAGAATTACAAATATTAGACGAAAATCCTGGAGTTAAAACTACACAAACAGAAATGACAAAAATAGGAGAAAACTTATATTATAAATTATATACTAGTCAAGTTGAAGAAAAGTTAGATGCAGATAAAAAAATAACATTAAAAGAAGGAGATATGGTTTCTGTAACAGTAAGGAACACAAACCAAACAATCTCCCAAATATTAAAAAACTTTTTCTATCAAATATCTGGAAATGATACATATCAAATAGCTGCACAAAATGCAGGAATAGTTACTGTAAACGGTAGTAAATAGAATATTAAGATGTTAGAAGTTAGATGTTAGAGGTTGGAAATTTAAATTTTCTAATTTCTAGTCTAACTTTTGTTTTATTAATATTGAAGATAAATGTAGGGGAGATTACTAATCTCCCGCTCTTCGAAGGCATTCTAAAATATTAATTAGGGCAATTTCGATGAAGCATGGCGATTGATAATCGCCACTACATAAATTTTTATAGAAGGGTAAGGAAGCAAAAATGAAATTACAACACTTAGCGATAATATTTGTAATTATAATATTACCAATATCACTAATAATAGGCGAATACATACAAACACAAATAGACACCATATATTTACAAACTCGGGTACAATAAAAAGCTTCAAGATGCGACACATGACGCAATAAAGGCGTTTCAACTAAATACTGTAAATAACAAATACTCAAGCATAAGTGACTCAAAAATAAGAGACATAGAGGCATCAGTAGCAACATTTTATAACTCACTTGGAACATCTATGGGAGCAAGTGGTTATGACCAAGATACCCTAAAAGAATACATACCAGCAATGCTATATACAATGTATGATGGATATTATATATATGGAAAATATTTTAATTACACAATAAATCAATATCAATATGGTTTAAAACCATACATATATTACTCATGCAGATATATATATGGAAATAATTATGACTTTGTAGTAAATTACACCTTAGATAATAGCATAACAATATATGGTAAAATAAATGGCCAATATCGAACAGACTCAGGATATGTAATAAATCCAAATTTAGTAGGAAATGTAGAAAACATAGTATCTTATGTAAAAGGTACATATAGAAAAGAATACCCTACAAAAATATCATATGATGGTGTAAATATAGAAAAAGAAATATTAACTGAACAATTAGTAGTAATTGCTGAAAATGGTGTAGCTATAAACCCTACAAGCTATGAATATGTAAGATATAATAATCAAAAAATATATAAAGAAAATGGAGAAAATAGATATTTTTATTATAAAAATAATACAAAGGAATATTTATCTGATGAAGGTAAAGTATTAAGAGATGATGAAATAACAGAACTTAGATATGTACAAACAATGACAGAAAATGGACACTTATATAGTAATAGTGCAGTACAATATTATAAAGAGGCAAAGGATTTTTCAGAAAGATTAAAACAATATGGATTAAATAAAATAACACAAGAAAATGCAGTAGATAATAATGGAAATAAAATAACAGATTTTGCTACAAATACAGAAAACGCAAATATATTTGAGTTTAATAAAAACAATGACCCACTACTTGAAGGTTCAAGCTTTAATGAGCATAGAATGAGTGTAATAAGGAAAAGTATTGAAACAAATTTATCTACAGCAATAGCAAACTATAATGCAGGTTCAAGTTCAATGTATGAATTCCAAATGCCAATATTTACCGATAACGACTGGGATAAAATATTAAATAACATATCATTATCTGTATTTATGCAAGGAATACCAATAAAAGCGAAATACTTTAACAGTTATTGTATAGTAACAAATAATAAAAATGAAGAAGTAGTAACTCAAAATTCAATATATGTATTATCAAGAAAAAATAATGCAATAGAAGTACATATGCCAGGTTGTACAGAATTAATAGATAATAGCGATTATGAAATAATAGCAGCATATAATATAATAGATTTTGAAAGGCAAACAGTAGTAATAAGTCAGGGAGATGAAAGATATTATTATCCACAATATGCTAGTAAATGTTATAATTGTATAGTAAATGCAGCACAAACTTATGATATAAATGGAATAATATCAAATAACCTACAAAAATTTGATGTAAAATCAAACCAATATCAAAAATACAATAAAGATATAACACTATTGCGAAAAACATACTTAACAGCACTAGGAAGAGAACGATATGATTTATACAGAACTAATGGATACTTTTTAAACATATAGATTATAGCTACACAGGAAAAATAAAACCTGTGTAGTTTTTTCTATATTCGTTTTATTTATGTTTCAAAAAGAGAAAAATGGTTAAAATAATAATAAAAACAAGGATAAAATTTTCTAAGTAGTAAAGTCACATAAGAAAATTTAATTCTTCCATAATTATATTCTAAGAAAATTCACCTTCTTCGTTTCACTAAACATAAGTTATATGTAACACACTAACATTCGAACAGCTAACTAAACTATAGTGGATAACTTTTCTAAGAGTATAAAAAAGTTTGAAAGGATGATTAACTTGAAAAAATATCTAAAACTTATTATTATTTTAACCATTTTACTAATTTTATATTTATATGTTGCCAACATAACACTAATGCCAAGAAGTATTACTTTATTACAAGGAGAAAAACTAGAACTTGCGACATTATGGGGAATAAATTTAAAAGAAACAGAAACATCAAATAGAAATATTAATATAAATAAAGAAACTTCAGTATTAGAAACTTCAGGAGATATAGAAAATAACAAAAATTTAGAAATAGGAAAGATAGATATGAGTGTCAATTTGTTTGATAAATTGACATTAGAAAATATAACTGTAAATGTAATACCAAAAACAAAAGTAATACCATTAGGAAATTCAATAGGGTTAAAATTATATACAAAAGGTGTATTAGTAGTAGGAATGTCTGAAATAGAAGGCGTAAAACCATATGAAAATTTAGGAATAGTAGAAGGAGATAGAATAATTTCAATAAATAATAAAGAAATATCAAATACTGATGACTTAATAGAAACTGTAAATGCCTCCAAAGGGCAACAAGTAGAATTAAAGTATATAAAAGAGGAAAGTAATGAAGAAATAACAACAAATATTACACCAACAAAAACAAAAGAAAACGAATATAAATTAGGCTTATGGGTAAGAGATGCGGCAGCAGGAGTAGGAACAGCAACATTTTATGAACCAACAACAGGTAAATTTGCACTATTAGGACATGGAATTACAGATATAGATACAGGAAATTTAATAACAATAGCAAATGGAGAGCTTGTAAATTCAAATATAATTTCTATAACAAAGGGAGAAAAAGGAAAACCAGGAGAAATAAAAGGAAGTATAGAAGGACAAGGAAAAATAGGAGATGTATACAAAAACACAAGTTTTGGAGTGTTTGGTAAAGCAGTAAGTACTAGTAAATTAGATATTACACAAAAAGAAATGGAAGTATTACCTAGAAATGAAGTAAAAACAGAAAAAGCACAAATAATTTGTGAGCTTGAAAATGGTAAAAAGAGATATTATGATATAGAAATACAAAAACTATATTTAACAAATAATAAAGATAATAAAAGTATGTTAATTAAAATAACAGATAAAGAATTATTAGAAAAAACAGGAGGGATAATACAAGGAATGAGTGGCTCTCCAATTATACAAAATGGAAAATTTGTAGGAGCAGTAACACATGTATTAGTAAATGACCCAACAACAGGCTATGGTGTATTCGCTGACATGATGCTAAAAGCGGCTTCTTAAATAGAAGCCGCAGTAAATAGTTAAAAGTGAATAATTATAGAGGTAGAAATTAATCGTCCATTGTAACATTATATATTAAATAACATATGATAAAATAGCTATAAATACGTAGATTTGAAATTACAAAATTCGACATATAAGAACTTTTATAAAATGTATTGAAAAAAATGCATTTAGATTGTATAATAAGCTAGAATAGTAAAAAGGAGAGGACGAATTAAGTTGGCAAACATAGAAGAGTTAAGAAAATATAAACATATACATATGATAGGTATTGGCGGAGTTAGTATGAGCGGTATAGCAGAAATATTAAAAAAATGGGGTTTTGTTGTTACTGGCTCAGACTGGGCAGAATCTGATACTACAAGGAAATTAAATTTAGATGGAATACATGTAGTAATAGGTCATGATGTGAACATGGTAGCTAAAAGCGATGTAGTTGTATATACAGCAGCAATAAAGCAAGATGATCCAGAACTTGTAAAAGCAAGAGAACTTAGAATAGAAACAATAGAAAGAGCAGATTTTTTAGGAATGATAACAAAAGCTTTTAGAGATACAATTTGTATATCAGGAACACATGGAAAAACAACAACAACATCAATGGTATCAATGTGTTTTATTGAAAGCTGTAAAGATCCATCAATACAAGTAGGAGCAGAATTAAAAGCAATAAACGGAAATTATAGAATAGGAAATAGTGAACATTTTATAATAGAAGCATGCGAATATGTAGAGAGTTTTTTAAAATTTTATCCAAAAGCAGAAATAATACTAAATATAGATAATGACCATTTAGATTATTTTAAAAATATTGAAAATATAAATAAAGCTTTTATAAAATATGTAGGTTTATTACCAGATGATGGACTACTAGTAGTAAATATTGATAATAAATATTGTGCGCAACTACATAAATATACAAATGCAAAAGTAGTTACATATGGGGTGGAAAATGAAAAAGCAAACTTTATAGCAAGAGGAATAACTTATAATAAAGATGGTTTTCCAAGGTTTGATGTATATTATAATAATACATTTTATGGTTCATTTGAATTATCAGTTCCAGGTCCACACAATGTATTTAATGCTTTAGCATGTATTGCATTATGCCATAGTTATGGAATAGAAAAGCAAGATATAAAATCAGGGTTAAAGAAATACACAGGAGCACACAGAAGGTTTGAATATAAAGGAAACTTCAAAGGTGCTAGTATATATGATGATTATGGACATCATCCAACAGAAATAAAAGCGACAGCATTAGGTTTAAAGAAAAAAACATATAACAATTCATGGGTAATTTTTCAACCACACACATATAGTAGAACAGCAAATTTACTAAATGAATTTGCAGAGAGCCTAACATACTTTGATAATATAATAATAACAGACATATATGCAGCAAGAGAAATAAACACATATGGAGTATCTTCAGAAGATATAGTAAAAAAACTAAAAGAAATGGGAAGAAAAGCAATATATATACCACAATTTAAGGATATAATAAATTATTTAGATGAAAATATACAAAAAGACGATATAATATTAACATTAGGAGCAGGAACAGTAACACAATTAGGAGATATAATGGTTAATGTCCATTAGGGACGTTTCCTTTTGGGTAATCTGTCCCTTTTGAGACATTAATAAAGAGGAGGAATAAATATGTCAGAATTAACAATGGAAAAACTAGTAGCATTATGCAAAAACAGAGGATTTGTATACCCAGGATCAGAAATTTATGGAGGTTTAGCAAATTCTTGGGATTATGGACCATTAGGAGCAGAGCTAAAAAAGAACATTAAAGATGCATGGTGGAAAAAATTTATAACAGAAAATAAACACAATGTAGGAATAGATGCTGCAATAATGATGAATCCACAAGTTTGGGTAACAACAGGTCACGTGGGAGGATTCTCAGATCCACTAATAGATTGTAAAGCGTGTAAAACAAGACATAGAGCAGACAAGCTAATAGAAGAATGGGGATTTAGTAAAGGAAAAGATATTTCAGGGTTAGATGGTTGGACTAATGAACAATTAGTAGAATATATAAATGAAAATTATATAGTTTGTCCTAACTGTGGAAAACAAGAATTTACTGAAATAAGAAAATTCAATTTAATGTTCAAAACATTTATGGGGGTAACAGAAGATGCGAAATCTGAAGTGTACCTAAGG
The DNA here is from genome assembly GCA_949927585.1 of uncultured Clostridiaceae bacterium. Classification (GTDB taxonomy): domain Bacteria; phylum Bacillota; class Clostridia; order TANB77; family CAG-508; genus UMGS1663. The sequence continues at coordinate 7,482 of CATLFA010000023.1, read as the reverse complement.
CCAGAAACAGCACAAGGAATGTTTGTAGACTTCAAAAATGTACTACGTACAACAAGAAGAAAAATGCCAATGGGGATAGGCCAAATGGGACGTTCTTTCAGAAATGAAATAACACCAGGAAACTTTATATTTAGAACAAGAGAATTTGAGCAAATGGAACTAGAATTTTTCTGCAAACCAGGTACAGATTTAGAATGGTACGAATACTGGAAAAAGTTCTGTAAAGATTGGTTGTTAAACTTAGGAGTAAAAGAAGAAAAATTGAGAATGAGAGAACACTCAAAAGAAGAGTTATCATTTTATAGTAAAGGAACAACAGATATAGAATTTTTATTCCCATTTGGTTGGGGAGAATTATGGGGAATAGCAGATAGAACAGACTATGACTTATCAAGACATATGGAAGCATCAAAACAAGACTTAACATACTTAGACCCAGAAACAAATGAAAGATATGTACCATACTGTGTAGAACCAGCAGTAGGCGTAGATAGAATATTCTTAAGTATGTTATGCAACGCATATGAAGAACAAGAAATAGCTGAAGGAGATACAAGAACAGTATTGCACTTGCATCCAGCACTAGCACCATACAAACTAGCAGTACTTCCACTATCTAAAAAACTAAGTGAAAAAGCAGAGGAAGTATATACAAAATTATCAAAGAAATTTATGTGCGATTATGATGAAGCAGGTTCAATAGGAAAACGTTATAGAAGAGAAGACGAAATAGGAACACCTTATTGCGTAACAGTAGACTTTGATACATTAGAAGATGACACAGTAACAATACGTGATAGAGATACAATGGAACAAATAAGATTAAAAATAGAAGAAATACCAGATTGGATAGAAGAAAAAATTAAATTTTAGCAAAATAGTAGTTTTTAAGTGAAATCACTTAGAAACTACTATTTTGTTTTTTGCGTTTAAATATTAATCCCATGTTTTCTGAAAATATTTATATTTTTACAGATTTAAAAATATAAATAACAATTTGCCACCGAATAAACTTGAGAATTATTAGTAAATATTTTGGTAAAAGAAAATTGAATTCTTTTTTGAAAGAAATACATTCTTCAGGAAATATGAAAAACGATATGTAATTTATTTAAGTTTGTAATTATCAGCATTATTTTCTAACTTCCCATGTATATATTTTATATTTTCCTCCTTATATAATTGATATGATAAATTTTAACAAACCTACACTTCTTATATTGATTTTTTTTATTAAATAATTGCTCAAAAAAAACATATATGATATACTTTAGAAAAAAGCAGAATTAATAATTTGTATGAAGTGGAAAATGCTACAATTATAAACCCTGTAATAACTATCTTCTACGAAAATTTATTATTCTACGATAAATTTTCTAGAATATAGAAAACCATTAGGAGGAGAAAAAGTGCAAAGAAATACTAAAGAAGATAGCAAGGAATTAGAAGAAAAGTTAGATTACATAGGCTTAAACCTAGAAGAAATTCCTAAATGCTTTGAAAATGAAGAAAGAATAAAATATAGACCATTAAAAGCTTATGAAGACAACAACTATAAAGTATATAAATACGTAGATATAAAAAATATAGAAATATATATAACACCAGTAGATAGGCTAGAAAGCTTAAACCAAAAGCTAAAAACAGCGATGCCTATTTCATATTATATGAGTTTAAATGCTGAAGAAAATATAGAAGAATATTCTACATTTTTAAATATGATAAATCATTTGAATATAGATAAAATAAAAAATATAGAGAAAGAACAAAATTACTTAAATAAACAATTACCATATGAAATAAAATATAAAAATAACTACATTTGGCAAATATATTATTCAGATGTAGAAGATAAATATTTCATGCTATATTCTAGTAACGAAAATAATGAGGAATGTTTATTCTATTTGATAAAAAGAAAAATAGAAGCACAAAGAGCAAGAAAAAAAGAACTAATATATGTTCCAATAAGTCATATGGAATATTCAAACATATTATTAAAAAAATCAGAAATAGCAGATTTAGAAAACTATTTATGGTTATTTACAAAGGAATGGCCAAATATATATGAAGTATATAACCAAAATAATGAAATATCTCTTGAAATACTAGGAACAACAACAGTATTTGACGGAGTAAGAAGCATGTACAAAATAACTTTAAAGAATAAAGAAGAAGCACAAAAGGTTTTTAAACTAATAAAAGCACTATTTATACTTGAGTCAAATGACGAGTATGAATATAACTTTAAAACTTTAATAAATGAAGAAGGAAGTTTAGATTTCTGCTACAATATGCAAAAAGTAACATATGAAAGTTTATCAGAATTTATACGAAAAGAAGTAGAAGTTAAACAAGAAAAAATAAATGAATTATATGAAAAAAATATAATTCTTGTAGAAAATTTAGAGCTTTTAAAAGAAACAGTAAAAAAACATAATGAAGAATATTTGTTAAAAGAAAAACAAATTACACAATTTTTAGAATGTAAAAAAACATTTTTTGGAAGAGTAAAATATTTTTTTGGAAAAGGGAAGAAAGTAAAAAAAGAAGAAACCCAAAATATCGAGGATGAAAAAGGTATAGAAATAGCTAAGTTAGAAACAATAGAAAAGAAAGATTTTTATACAATAGAAGATTTATTAAAAGTATGTGAAATACTAAAAATAGAAGAAACAAAATATAAAAATTCAGAAATGGATATAAAAGCATTAGAAAATAAAAAGCTAAATTTAGAAAAGAAAATACAAAATGCAACTTTATATATAAATGAAATAGAAAGTCATAAAAAAAGTATTTTTGACTTTTGGAAATTTACTAATAAAGACGAAGTAAATATGCTTACACAGGCAGAAGAGAACAAAAATCAAAATAAAGGAAAATTAAAAAAAGTATTTAATTATAAAGAAGACTTAGAAGATTTTGGAAAACAAATAGATTCCAAACAAAGAGATACTTTTTCAAAAAATGAATGTGACGCATTATTTGCTTGCCTAAATGACTTAGAAACTTTTAATGTATTAAGAAAAGAAAAAATATTAAAAAGAGAAGAAAATAAAATTCAAAAGAAATTAGAAAAATTCAAGCAAGAATATATAGAAAATATAGATACAATTACTGAAAAAGATTTTGACATATTTGGCAATGTAGCACAAGATAAGACAAAAATAAAAGTTCTAAATAATAATAAACATAGAGAAATAGAAAAAGATAAGTATAAAATATTAGGAATAAATGCAGAAACAAATTTTGAAGAATACAAAGATAATATAAATAATTATAAAAATTTACTAAACGAGGCATATGGAAAGGTACTATCTCCATATGATATGCACATATATATGGCAAGTAGTGGAGAACTAAACGAGAAAACTTTAAATATAATGAATATAAATCCAAAAGAAGAATTATTAAAAAGTACAAATGAAGCGGAAACAAATATATATAAAATAAATATAAAAGAAAATATACCAGTTATATTTTATTCAAATATAATGTACTACGACAATTTAAACAAAACACTTCCGTTAGGAATGGATATAAGTACAAAGGTGTTAATCGATTTAAGCAAATTTGAAATGAAACTAGTTGCAAGAAAAGATTTTAACATAAATGTTTTAAAAGACGAATTTACAAACGAAATAAAACTAATACATGTATATGAATACAATATAGAGAAAAAGTAGCATTGGGCACGGTTCGTAATCGGAAACAAGATAGAGAAAAACCACAAGGCAATAAACCAAAATAAACTAGCTAGATTAGGAACTGTCTCCAATGCGGAAAAAAGGAGAAAAACAATGATAAATAGAGCAATAATAATTGTCTTAGATGGATTCGGTGTAGGCGAATTACCAGATGCAAATGTTTATGGCGACGAAGGAAGCAATACCTTAAAAGGAATATATGAAACATGTAAACCACATTTACCTAACATGAAAAAAATGGGGATTTATAATATTGAAAATATTGGAATATCAGAAAAAGAAGAAAATCCAATTGGGGCATTTGGAAAACTTGCAGAAAAATCAGTAGGAAAAAACAGCCCAGTAGGGCACTGGGAAATAGCAGGTCATATTACAACCCCACGGATTTTTAACATATCCAAATGCATTTCCAAAAGAAATGATACAAGAATTTATACAAAAAACAGGAATAAAAGGAATATTATGCAATGAAGTAGGCTCAGGAACAGAAATACTAAAACGTTTTGGAGAAGAGCATATAAAAACAGGAAAACCAATAATATATACATCAGCAGACAGTGTATTCCAAATAGCAGCACATGAAGATATAATACCATTACAAAAACTATATGAAATGTGTAAAATAGCAAGAAAAATATTAGATAAACCAGAGTATAATGTAGGAACAGTTATAGCGAGGCCATTTGTAGGGACCACAAGTGAAAATTTTACAAGAACATATAATAGAAAAGATTTTGAAAGTAATACTTTTGGAAAAACAATGTTAGATGTTATATCAAAATCAGGCAAAGATGTAATATCAATAGGAAAAATAGAAGATTTATTTACTATGAGAGGAATAACTAAAAATTATCACACTGAAGGAAATGAAGACGGAATAGAAAAAACAATAAACGAAATAAAAAAAGATACACAAGGGTTAATCTTCACAAACTTAGTAGATTTTGACATGTTATATGGACATAGAAACAATGTGGAAGGTTATAGTAAGGCACTAGAATACTTTGACAGCAAATTACCAGAAATAATAGAAAATATGAAACAAACAGATATGCTAATAATAACGGCAGACCACGGAAATGACCCAACAACGCCAAGTACAGACCATTCAAGAGAATATATACCAATGTTAGTATATGGAAAAGAAATAAAAGAAAACATAAATATAGGAATACGAGATACTTATGCAGACATATCAGCTACAATATTAGACATATTAGAAATGCCAAAATTAGAAGCAGGCAAAAGTTTTAAACAAAAAATATTGAAATAAATGAGTCAAAAGGGACGGGGTAAAATGACATAACTTTAAAAATAAAGTGTGTCATTTTACCCCGTCCCTTTTGACTCATTTTAATCTAGTTCTACATTTTCAAGAACAATTGTAGGTAAAGTATCAATAGAATTATTTTTAGCAAATAATAAAACATTAAAGCTAGATAAAAGTTTGAAGTTCCTATCTACAATAATTGGTCGAATTATGCGCCCATACTTTTTATAATTCTTTTCAACTTTTTTATAAGTTTTACCATTAATACCTTTACCCATAAAGAAATAAACAGTTATTTTTTCTGCTTTCTGCTCAGAAATCCATTCTTTTGGAATTATAGGTCCATACCACTTCATAAAAATATGATTATGAAGTGAAATATCTCTATAAAATTCTTTTTTCTTTTCATCATCTGAAATAGAAAAAAAATAAACAAATTGTTCTTCTGTCATATTGGTTTTGATATTATTACAACTTGAGCAACAAATAGCCAAATTCTCAGGAATTGTTGGACCACCAAAGTCTTTAGGATATAAATGGTCTAAAGTAGATTTCTCCCGAGAAATAGGCTTACCACAATAATAACATTTTGAACAATCTTTTAGAGCATATGTTAAATCATACATTAAATCTTCAAAGCAAAATTTGTGAATATACAAAGTATCATCTTTAACTTCTGCAATATCTTCATAAGAATAATTTTCTGGCAATGGAATTTTCATTTGAACAACTCCTTTCAAAAACGATTAATAGTTATAAATATAATAATATGAAAATAGTAATATGTCAACCTTAAAATAAAGGTGATTAAAAAAATTATTAACATACAAATAAAGCCTTTAAAACCTTGACAAATAAGCAAAATAAATATACAATTACCATAGTGAAAAAATGCTTAAAATTATTTAAAAGGAGCTTATAAATGGAATATATAAAAACGTTATGGAAAAATAAAAAAATGGTATGGCAATTAGGAAAAAGTGATTTTAAAAATAGATTTGCAAGTACAAGCTTAGGTACAATATGGGGTTTTTTACAACCATTTGTATTTATGATAACTTATGTAATAGTATTTGAAAGCATCTTGCAAACTAGAAGTAGTGGAGATTACCAATATGCTGTATGGTTCATACCAGCAATGGCAATGTGGCAAACATTAAATGATATGATAATGAGTGCAAGTGGTTCAATTAGGCAATATAGCTACTTGGTAAAAAAAGTAGTATTTCCAGTAGATATAATACCAAATATATCAATAGTAGCATCAAGCTTTGTAGGAATATTCTTATTTGTAGTAGCAGTTGGAGTATGCATAATATTTAAGCGCCCACCAAACATTCTAACTTTAATATATATATTATTTGCAATGTATTGTTTTGTTATAGCCTTCACAAGGTTTACTTCAGCAATAACAACAATAGTACCAGACTTTGGAAATTTACTTGGAATAGCAATGCAACTATTCTTCTGGTTTACACCAATAATATGGAACTTAAGTATGCTTTCAGAACATCAAACATTATTAAAATTATTGCAATGTATGCCATTTACATATTTAGTAACAGGAACGAGACAAGTATTTATAAATGAAACTAATATAATAACAGGAAATTACGGAATGTATACTATCGTTTTCTGGACAATAACAATTATATTATTCATATGGGGAAACAGCATATTTAAAAGAAATAAAAAAGATTTCGCAGATGTATTATAAGGGGCAGACTTTGAGGCCTGCCCCTACATAATATTAAAATACAGATGTAGGGGTGGGGCTTGTCTCCAACCATTAGGATAGATAGAAAAGAAAGGTAAGCAAATGGAAGATATTATAAAAATAGAAAACTTAACAAAAAGCTACAAAATGTATAAAGGTAAAAAATCAAGACTTTTAGAGGTGATTTTTCCAAAATGTAATAAACATACAGAATTCAAAGCATTAAATAATCTAAACTTAGAAATAAAAAAAGGCGAAGTACTTGGAATATTAGGAAAAAATGGTGCGGGAAAATCAACTTTACTAAAAATAATAACAGGAGTTGCAGTTCAAACTTCAGGTAATATAGAAGTAAAAGGAAAAATAAGCTCACTCCTAGAACTTGGAACAGCTTTTAATATGGAACTTACAGGAGAAGAAAATATATATCAACACGCACAAGTAATGGGACTTTCAAAACAAGAAATAGAAAGTAAAAAACAAGAAATAATAGATTTCGCAGATATAGGAGACCACTTATATCAACCAGTAAAAACATATTCGTCAGGTATGTTTGCCCGCTTAGCGTTTGCATGTGCAATAAATGTAGACCCAGACATATTAATAGTAGATGAGGTTTTATCAGTAGGAGATATGGCCTTCCAATTAAAATGTTTTAAAAAGTTTGAAGAATTTAAAAATAGAGGGAAAACAATACTTTTTGTAACACATAATATAAGTGATGTTATAAGAAACTGTACAAGAGCAATTATTTTAAAAGAAGGAGAAAAAGTTTTTGATGGAAATGT
>CATLFA010000022.1 GCA_949927585.1 uncultured Clostridiaceae bacterium | reverse complement strand
TACTAATAAATCGAGGGCTTAACCACTAATATTAAATAAGGTTAATAAAAAATGGTTTAGACCAAAAAAATAGGTAACTAAAGTTTACCTTAAAGAATCTTTTTTCTATGTATTTTTGAGTGTGCTTAAAAAAGTACATAACACTTTTCTGGTGATGATGATTTAGAGGGAAATACCCGTTCCCATTCCGAACACGGAAGTCAAGCCTCTAAATGCCGAAGATATTTGTGGGTTACCCTGCTGAGAAAATAGGTTGTCGCCAGGTTTTTTTATAAATAAATTAAAGAAGGTAAATATGTGTAAAATTTATGTTTTATAGATATTTACTTTTTTATATTTTATGAAAATACGCTATTTCAGCTTAAAATTATAGGGGCTTAATCGGTAACGAATACCTAAGAGAATTTACTGAATTATGCTCTTTTTTCCTACATTAATAGTAACAATTATTTTATAATTTTTTTCGGCAATAGTAGTATTTACATTCTACTATATTTAAATTAATACCCAAATATTTACAGTGTTAAAAGTCAGATTGTGTAGTTTTACATTCTACTATATTTAATTAATACTCATTTGGATTATGTGTAACATAAAAATCTTCTTCTTTTACATTCTACTATATTTAAATTAATACTTTTAGTTAGACCAGTTGAACCACAAGTATTTCTCGATTTTACATTCTACTATATTTACATTAAATTTGTATTTTGTGCAGAGCATGGAGTTGATTTTACAACAATTACATTCTATTATATTTAAATTAATACTAAGAATTTTAATAGGGAGTACACAAAAAATGGGAGCATTTACATTCTACTATATTTAGATTAATATTATTTTAATATAGTTAACTATATTTCATTTCTTATATTCAGATTTTATTATATTAAAACTATAAATCATTTTCATCAATAAGCGGAATTATATCAATACCAGGTTCTTCGTAAGGATGAACTTCTCTTAATTTTTTAAGAACCTCTTTAACTATGCTAATATCACAAACAACTTCAATTCTTTCTTCATTTACTACTTCACATTTATTTTTTTCACCAATATAAGGGTTAGCTTCACTAGATGGTTTAAATCTTCCTGTACATTGCATGCTCATACTGCAATATGTATAATTTCCCATAACACCTGCTCCAGCATCACAAATAGCATCTCTTATTTGTTGGGCGTAATCTTTAGGAACAGTAACAAGAATTTGAACTTTTTTTACATCAATAATCATATTAATATCCTCCGTATGTTATTTAATTTATATTTTAATATTCTAACATATATGAATATAAATTATCAATTACAATTTTGAAAATATATGAATAATTATAAAAATAAAAAGGTTTAACAATGTACTAAAAAGGTATTTTGAATTTATTATAATTAAAAAGTTTCATATAGTATTCAATATATATATTAATTTCAATGTTAAGGCTAAATTTACAATTGCATTTTAAAATATTACAGAATTGTGTATTACTATTAAATATGATATAATATCATAAATATATAAAGGAAAAGGAGAAAAATATGCCAAAAGTAGAATGGAAAGCAGGAACATTTATATATCCTATACCAGCAGTGATGGTAACATCAGGTAATATGGAAAACTCTAATATAATGACAGTAGCATGGACAGGAATATTAAATACAAATCCTGCAATGTGTTATATATCAGTAAGACCTGAAAGGTATTCATATAATTTAATAAAAGAATCAGGAGAATTTGTAATAAACCTAACAAATGAAAAGCTAGCATTTGCCACAGATTGGTGTGGAGTAAGAAGTGGAAAAGATTATGATAAATTTAAAGAAATGCATTTAACAAAAGAAAAAGCAAAACATGTTAAATGTCCACTAATAAAGGAAAGTCCAGTATCAGTAGAATGTAAAGTAAAGGAAATAAAGGAGCTTGGTAGTCATCATGTATTTGTAGCAGAAGTATTATCAATAGATGCATCAGATGAATACATTGATGAAAAAGGTGCATTTGATATAAGTAAATGTAATTTAATAGCATATGCAAATGGCGGATACTATTCTTTAGGAAAGAAGCTTGGTAAGTTTGGATATTCTGTTCAAAAAAATAAAAAAAGAGGTAAAAAGTATTAAATTGACAAATTAACATAAATGAGATATAATGATAGTTGTAATAATTAATATCAATACTTAAAAATAATTTTTTAGGAGGCAGTGAATATGAAAAACATTGAAAAGTGGACAAAAACATTCAAGGAAATCTTTAAGTTATCAGAGGAAGTAGAAACAAACATAGACCTGAAGGAGTTACAAAAGCGGGTTATAAGAAGACAGAATATAATGTACAAACCAAGTAATGCTGAATTAGGGAATGTATCAATTACTGTAAATAGTATAAGCTTAGTACTCTTCGGTGATAATTTTGGAGATTATATGGAGGGATTTTTTAAGAAAAGAAAAAGATTAAATGTAGTACCAATGTGTTTTTTAGTGCAACTATACAACGAGCACGTAAAGGAAAATGAGAAGCATATACCATTTGACCTCAAATCATTTTGGAAGATGGAAAAAGCAGAAGACCTTGTAGCAGACTTAAATAAGGTAATTTGGAAACAAAAATTAGTATTACAAAATGTATATGATAAGTGCGAATCACCAAAGCAGCGGCAGAAAGTAGAAGAGGCACTTAAATTAGTAAATTCTTTGGAAATTTTGCCACCAGAAGAGGGAAAATTAAAAATCCATTTTTCAGAGTTAAAGTTTACTGTAAATACGAAGAATGTGAAATTAGACATTGTTCCATTATGTAAGTTATTAGTAAAATATTATGTGCAATTTATTACTTGTATTGCCAATACTTGTGAAAGTCTTGAAAATATGAGAATGGAGCATATGTTACGCTCCTTAGAAAATAGCATGCAGAAGTTTATGGAAGGATATTTTACTTCTGGTATTAACTGCTAATAATAAAAGTGCTCTTTTGTAATTAGTTTAAACTATTACAAAAGAGTATTATTTTAAACTAATTATAATTAAGTATTAAAAGTAAATATATACTTGAAATAAATAATAAGATACGTTAAAATTAATAAAAGTAAATATAACAAAAAATAGAAAGATATAATAAAATGTAGAAATAGAAGGGAGAATTTAGATGGGTAAAACATATATATTTGGTCATAAAAATCCAGATACAGATTCTGTAACATCAGCAATAGCACTTTCATATTTAAAAAATAAACAAGGTTTAGATTGTGTACCAGTAGTTCTTGATAATATAAACTCAGAAACAGAATTTGTATTAAATTATTTTGGAATAAAGACTCCAGAATATATAAATGATGTAAAATTGAAAATTGAAGATATTGAATATTATAAAGACTATTATGTTACAGAAAAAGTAAGTGTTTTAAAGACTTATGAAATTATAAAAGAAAGAAATATAACTGCAATACCAGTGATTGCAGAAAATAAAAAACTTTTAGGATTAGTCACATTAAAAACAATAGCAAATGAATTAATAAAAGGAAACTTTAATACAATTGAAACTTCATATAATAACCTATTAGAAACATTAGATGCAAAAGAAATATGTAATTCAGAGGAAGAAATAAAAGGAAATATATTAGTTGCAACATACAGAAGTCAGACTATAATAACAAATATTGAAATGGATAGAAATACAGTATTAATAGTAGGAGATAGAAGTCAAGTTATAGATTATGCAATACAAAGTAAAGTAGGTTTATTAATACTAACAGGAGGCAAAACATTAACAGAAGAACAAAAACAAATGGCTATTAAAAATAATGTTAATGTAATGCTTACACAATATGATTCTTTTTATACTGCAAAATTAATAAATTTAAGTGCATATATAAAAGTATTATTAAATGATGCTAGAATTGAAAGTATAAGAAAATCAGATTATTTAGACACATTACTAGATAAAAGCGGTAAAAAAGGTTATAACAATTATCCTGTAATTAATGAAAGAGGAAAATGTGATGGGCTAATTAGAATTACAGATATAAAAAAGAAAAACAAGAAAAAAGTCATTTTAGTAGATCATAATGAGTTAGAACAAAGTGCTATAGGACTAGAAGAAGCCGAAATTATAGAAATAGTAGATCATCATAAAATAGGAGACTTAACAACCTCTAAACCAATTAATTTCAGAAATATGGGAGTAGGAAGTACAAATACAATTGTATATATGATGTATAAAGAAGCTAGGACAGAGATACCAAAAAAAATAGCAGGAATAATGATAGCAGGAATAATGTCAGATACATTAAATTTAACTAGTCCAACAACAACAGAGTATGATAAAGAAGCAGTAGAAAGTCTTACTGAAATTTCAGGAATAAATACAGAAGAATTTGTAATGCAAATGTTTAGAAAAGGAACAGATATTTCATCTAAAACCACTGAAGAAATAGTTACATCTGATTTAAAAATCTTCCAAATAGATAATAGAAAAGTAGGAGTTGCACAAGTATTTACATTAGAGGCAGAGAAATTATTAGAAGATAAAGAAAAATATATAGAAGCAATGGAGAAAATAAGAGAAGTAAGAGGATATTCAATGCTTATATTATATTTAACAGATATTGTAAGAAAAGGTTCATATGTTCTTTATACAGAAGGTGCAAAAGACATATTAAAAGATGCAATGGATATAGATAGAATTCATCAAGGTATATATAGAAAAGGTATTTTATCAAGGAAAAAACAGATTATTCCTAAGCTAATGAAAATGATATAAAAAGTTACCAAAAAAATGTAAAAAATTGATTCTATATATTGACTTATAAGTAAGTATATGGTAAAATATTAAAGCATATGTGGAATGCATATGCTTTTTAAAATAGACAAAATATTTAAAAATAAAAAAGAAACTAGACATTGGAGGTGTTTTGAATGGCTGCAAAAGGAGCAAGAGAACCAATTACATTAGAATGTACAGAATGTAAAAGAAGAAATTATATGACAGAAAAAAACAAAAAAAATAATACTGACAGATTAGAAATCGTTAAATACTGCAAATACTGCAAAAAACGTACAACACATAAAGAAACAAAATAATAGCCTTTTTAAGGGGGAAAAGAAATGCCAAAAGATAACAAAGTTAAAAAAGAAAAGAAACACTTTTTTAAAGACTTTAAAGCAGAATTAAAAAAAGTAATATGGCCAACACCAAAACAATTAGTAAATAATACTGTTGCTGTTATAGTAATAGTATTAATAGTTGCGGTTACTGTATTTGTATTAGATTTTGCATTTGAAAAAATGAATACATATGGTATCAACAAATTAAAATCTATAGTTGAAACTACAAATTCAGTAGAAAATAATACTAATGAGGTAGATGAAACTACTAATACAGTAGAATCAAATGCTGAAGCTACAAACACTGAAATAGCAGAGTAGTAAAAATAGAATAAGGGAGGCTTAAGGCCAATGTCTCAAGAAGATAAAATAATAGAAGGACAAGAACCAGAAACAAACCAAAAAGGTTATGATACTGAACCAAGATGGTATGTAGTACATACATATTCTGGATATGAAAACAAAGTTAAAACAGACTTAGAAAAAACTGTAAAAAACAGAGAATTAGAAGAATATTTTTTTGAAATAGTAGTTCCAATGGAAGAACAAATAGAAATAAAAGAAGGCAAAAAGAAAGTAAACCTAAAAAAAGTTTTTCCAGGTTATGTTTTAGTAAAAATGATTGTAACAGAAGCAACTTGGTATATAGTTAGAAATACAAGAGGAGTTACAGGTTTCGTTGGTTCAGGAACAGACCCTATTGCCTTAACAGAAAAAGAAATTAGACAAATGGGCTTCGATGTAGCATCAATTAAATTTGATTATATAGTAGGTGATTCAGTAAGAATTACTGGAGGATCATTTGATGGTTTCATAGGAACTGTTCAAGAAATAAATAAAGATAAAAGCAAAGTAAAAGTATCTATATCTATGTTTGGAAGAGAGACTCCAATAGAAGTTGATTTTTCACAAATAGATAAAATTAATTAGGTTAATAAGAAGTTAGAAGTTAGAAAATAGAAGTTAGAAGTTAGAAGTTAGAATTTAGGAAACTTCTTCAAAGAAATTACTTAAATCTAACCTCCAACATCCAACTTCTAACCTCTAATTACTAACCTCCAATTAAATAAAAAACTATAATTATATTATGATGTGAATATACATCAAAACCAAAGGAGGTGCTAGAAATGGCAGAGAAAGAGATTAGTAATTTAATAAAATTACAAATTGAAGCAGGTAAAGCTACACCAGCTCCACCAGTAGGTCCAGCATTAGGTTCAAGTGGTGTTAATATTATGCAATTCGTAAAAGAATTTAACGATAGAACTGCAAACCAACCAGGTATGATAATACCAGTTGTTATAACAGTATATAAAGATAAATCATTTACATTCATAACAAAAGTACCACCAGTAGCAGTACTTATCAAAAAAGCTATTAAAGTTCAAAAAGGTTCAGGAAAACCAAATAGAGAAAAAGTTGGAACAATAACTAAAGCTCAAATTGAAGAAATAGCTAAACAAAAAATGCCAGACTTAAATGCAGCATCATTAGAAGCAGCAATGAGTATGGTAGCAGGAACTGCAAGATCTATGGGTGTTGTAGTAGCTGACTAGTAATAAAATGGGAGAAACTAAAAGTTTCGCTAATACCAAAGGAGGAAAGAAAATGGGAAAAAGATTTGACGAATGTGCAAAACTTATTGAAAAAAATAAGTTATATGACGTAAAAGAAGCACTAGAGTTAATCGAAAAGATGCCAAAAGCTAAATTCGATGAAACAGTTGAATTACATGTAAAACTAGGTGTAGATTCAAAACACGCTGACCAACAAGTTAGAGGTACAACAGTACTTCCAAATGGTACAGGTAAAACACAAAAAGTATTAGTATTTGCTAAAGGAGCAAAAGCTGAAGAAGCAGAAAAAGCAGGAGCAGATTTTGTTGGAGCAGAAGAATTAATACCAAAAATAGAAAAAGAAAATTGGTTTGATTATGATGTAATCGTAGCAACTCCAGATATGATGGGTGTTGTAGGTAGATTAGGTAAAGTATTAGGACCAAAAGGTTTAATGCCTAACCCTAAATCAGGAACAGTTACAATGGATGTAACAAAAGCTATAAACGAAATTAAATCAGGTAAAGTTGAATACAGATTAGACAAAACAAACATTATTCACTTAGGTTTTGGAAAAGTTTCATTTGGAGTAGAAAAATTAGCTGAAAACTATGATGTAATTATGAATGCTATCATAAAAGCAAAACCAGCAGCAGCTAAAGGGCAATATATTAAATCTGTTGCAATTTCTACAACAATGGGACCTGGAATGTATATTGACCAAAAATAATTATAGTAGCCAAAGAAAGTAGGCAATAAAATAAGTCCTACCGAGGCATAAAAAGAAAAGAGATTTATAAGAAATCTAGTCTTTTATGCCTATAACATGGCTATAAAGATTAGATTTTTTATATGGAAGACAGATGTAGTGGTCGGACTCATAGGCGACCCGCACTTCGGAGAAACTACACTAGAATACGACCTTTAACATCTGACCTCCGACATCAAATAAATATTAGGAGGTGAAAAAACAAATGGCAAGTGAAGCAATATTAAAACAAAAAGAAGAAGAAGTAAGTAAATTAGCAGAAAAATTTAAAAGCTCTAATTTAGTACTTTTAACAGACTATAGAGGAATAACAGTTGAAGATGTAACAAATTTAAGAAATACTTTAAGAGACACAAAAGCAGAATACAAAGTAATAAAAAATAACATCATAAAAAGAGCATTAGATACTAACGGAGAAAATGCGTTAGACGAAGTTTTAGAAGGGCCAACAGCAGTTATAACAACAGAAGGAGAATATTTAGATCCTTTAAAAGCAATATACAACTTTGCAAAAACTAATGACTTTTATAAAATTAAAGGTGGTATAATAGAAGGTAAAGTAATGACAACAGAAGAATTAATTACTTTAGCAAAATTACCATCAAGACAAGAATTACTTGGAATGCTTGCAGGTGGATTACTTGGAACTATTTCAAAACTTGCAATCGGACTTGATCAAGTACGTATGCAAAAAGAAAATGCTTAATTATATATAAAATTAGGTAATATATGTAGGGGCTAAATCGGTAGGAAATAACATATAAGAAATACCAAATATCGCCCAATATAAATAAAAAGAGTAGTGGATTTAAACCACAAAAAGGATGTAAAATCCAAAATTAAATTTAGGAGGAAATAAAAATGATAGAAGAATTATTAGAAAAAATTGACGCTTTAACAGTTGCAGAATTAGCAGAATTAGTTAAAGCAATTGAAGAAAAATATGGAGTATCTGCAGTAGCAGCAGCTGCACCAGCAGCTGGAGGAGCAGTAGCAGGTGCTGCTGAAGAAAAATCAAGCTTTGACGTTGTATTAAAAGACGCTGGAGCAAACAAAATCCAAGTAATCAAAGTTGTAAGAGACGTTACAGGATTAGGATTAAAAGAAGCTAAAGAATTAGTAGACGGAGCTCCAAAAACAGTTAAAGAAGGAGCAAGCAAAGAAGAAGCTGAAGAAATCAAAGCTAAATTCACAGAAGCAGGAGCAGTTATAGAACTTGCTTAATTTATAAAAAGAATGAAAATAAGGATTTTCTTATTTTCATTCTTTTTTATATTATATAAATTGTAATTATATTAATTTAGTATATTTCATTTTGGACTAAAAAATTAACTTTTTATCATAAGTATAATAATTATTTATAAAATTAAGATTTTCTTTTTAAATATTCTAAAATTTCGTCATCAGGGATATTTAAAGCTCTTACTATTTTTTTTAGAGTTTTAACAGTAGTGTTTTCCTCCTCAGTTTCTAATCGTTGTAGCTGGCGCCAGCTTAAATCAATCTTCTCAGCAAGTTCTTCTTGAGTCAAATTATTTTTCTTTCTATTCTCTCGAATCATAAATCCCTCCTTATAATACTAGACGATTATGTCATAAACAGAGGAATATTAGAATGACAAAAATGTCATAAAATGTTGACAAAATATTTATACAAAAGTATAATAAAATCAAATGACAAAAATGTCATAACATTAAATAATTATTAAATAGAACATAAATTTTACAAATGAAGTGAATAATAAATAAAAGTAAGGAGGAACAAAAGATGATAATAAAAGTAGAGAATCAAAAATCAAACATAAAAGCTGAAAATGCGATAACTTTAGTTGCACTTATAGTAACAATAGTAATATTAATAATATTAGCAGGTATAGGAATTAATTTAAGTTTAGGAGATAATGGAATATTCACAAAAGCCAAACAAGCTAAAGAAAATTATGAAATTGCAGTAAATGAAGAAGAAGCTATACTTAAAAATGTAGAAAAAATTATGGATGGCGAATTTAATAATGAAGAATCAAATCCAAGTGATAGTGACTCAAACTATGGAGAATATTTCTATAAATCATATAATGGATTTGATAATACACTTGGAACAGGAAAGATAAATTCATTATATGGATTAACAGCAATATCATATGATGGACTATATTGTAGATATGAGAAAAATATAAATCATCCATTTGATTTATCAAAGGAGTTTGAAATATCCTTTAAAAGTCTAATTACAACTACATCAGTTAATGATGTAGGAGGAATATATGTAAGATTTCAGAAAATGAATGACCAAAATACTTATGATGATATAATTTCAATTAGAATAGGCGATCATTGGATTAGCACTTCATCAATATATATGTCAGCTAAATATGGTAATTTGCCAGAATATGAAGCACAACACAAAATGATTAGCACAAGAAATGCTAGAGTTGGAATTATAGGAGATGGAACGAATATTAAAATTTATGATGATGATACATTATTAACAACCTGGACACAACAAAATAATTTATCATTTGATAAGATAGTAATAGATTTTTATAAATTTCAAGGTGCTCAAGAAATAAATAAAAATTATTTAGAAAATTTATATTTTGGAAATATAAAATATTATAAAGATATTATATAGATAAAATATAAATAGATGACAAAAGAGAACTAATAAATATCGATATTGAGTGAGAACTTAGCAAAGGAAAATAAGGTAATTTATAATATGTTATTATTAAATTTTATATAAATATTATTAAAGTACGATAAATCAAATTAAGGTTTTATCGTACTTTTTAATGCTAATATGTATATAAGAATATAAATAAAATTTTGATATACATTTTTTGATATATAGCGAAATAATAAAAATTTATATAAATAATAAAAATTATAACATCTTTTGTTGACATTACAAAATATAAGTTATAAAATATTAAAATATAAATATATATGTATAAATAGTTAAAGGAGAAAGTTAACAATGGTAATATTATTAGATGCAATGGGAGGAGACAATAGCCCAGATGCAAATATAAAAGGTGCAGTAAAAGCTATAAGGGATATAGAAGCAGAAGTTTGTTTAATAGGAAACAAAGATATCATTAATGAAAAAATAAAGAAATTTTATGGGAAAAGTGATATCTCTGAAATATCACCTAGACTTAGTATACATCATACTACAGAAACAATAGAAATGTGCGATATACCAACTCAAGCGATAAAGCATAAAAAAGATTCTTCAATGGTAGTAGGCTTTAACTTACTTAAAGAAGGAAAAGGAGATGTATTTATTTCAGCTGGAAACTCTGGAGCACTTTTAACAGGAGCAACACTATTAGTAGGTAGAATAAAAGGAATAGATAGACCAGCACTAGCAGGAATTTTACCAGCATATAAAGGAAGATTAATGCTAATGGACTGTGGGTCAAACACAAATTGTAAACCAATAAATTTACTTCAATTTGCTCAAATGGCAACTATTTATAACAGAAATACATTTGGAATTAAACATCCAACAGTAGGTCTTTTAAATATAGGAACAGAAGAAACAAAAGGAAATGAATTAGTAAAAGAAAGTTATCGTTTATTAAAAGAAAAAGCAGAAGAGTTAAATATAAATTTTGTAGGAAATGTAGAAGGAAGAGATGCATTTTCTGGTAAGCTAGATGTATTAATTGCAGATGGATATACAGGTAATGTATTTTTAAAAACAGTAGAAGGTGTTGGTAAATTAGTAAAAAGAACATTAACAGAAAGCTTAAAGAAAAATATTTTAACTACAATAGGTGCAATACCAGCACTTCCATCAATAAAAGCATTTGCTAAAACTATGGATTATAAAGAATATGGTGGGGCATTATTCTTAGGAGTAAAAAAACCAGTAGTTAAAGCACATGGAAGCAGTGATGAAAAATTATTTGAATTTACAATAAAACAAGCAGAGCAATTTGTGAAGAACAAAGCAGTAGATAGAATGATAGAAGAATTCGAAAAGAAATAAAAAGCAAGAATATAAAAAAACGGAATTAACAATTTCTACGCAGTGCAAACTGCTAGAAATTGTAATTTCCATAATAATTATATTCTAAGAAAAGTCATCATACTATGATAACTTTCCTAAGAATATAAAAAAATACTTGACAATTGAATAAAGTTGTATTATTGTTAATGCAAGCAAAAGAAATAGCACTGAGAGGGGGTGTAATTATAATGACACAAGAAGAAATTTTTGAAAAAGTAAAAGAAATAATAGTTGAACAATTAGGAGTAACAGAAACATCAGTTACATTAGAAGCTTCTTTTATAGATGATTTAGGAGCAGACTCATTAGATATTGTTGAATTAATAATGGCATTAGAAGAAGAATTCGATACAGAAATTCCAGACGCAGATGCAGAAAAAGTAGTTACAGTGGGTGATGTAGTAGACTACATCAAGGATCATGTAGAATAAAAAATAAAGATAAAGCATAGGTTACCTATGCTTTTATTGTTAGATACACAATATTAATACATTCTAATACAAAAGAGGAATTTATATTTGTAAAGATAAGAATTATTTGTATAAATAAATAGTTTGTTTTTTATTCTTTAAGGAAATACTTTAAATTTTTTAAATAATAGTATATAATATATAAATGAAAGAAGGTGAAAACATGAATTTAGAAAAATTAGAAAGAAACATAGGATACACATTTAAAAATAAACATTTACTAGAAAATGCACTAACACATACTTCATATGCATATGAAAAGCATATTGAAAGTAACGAAAAATTAGAATTTTTAGGAGATAGTATTTTAGAGTTCATATCTAGTAAATATTTATACAGTAATTTTCCAAGCTTATCAGAAGGAGAAATGACTAAAGTTAGAGCTACAATAGTGTGTGAAGAAAGTCTATATAAAATTGCAAAAAGGCATAATTTTAGTGATTTCTTATTCTTAGGTAAAAGTGAGCTTGCTTGCCATAAAGAAGCAAGGCCAGCAATAATGGCAGATAGTGTAGAAGCGGTAATTGCAGCTATATATTTTGATGCAGGCTTAGAAGAGGCAGAAAGATTTATAGTAGAAAATTTAAGAGAAGAGGCAGAATTAGCAAGTAAAAATGTAGGACAAAAAGACTATAAAACAGTATTACAAGAAAAATTACAAATACATGGGGAAGTTCATATTAAATATGAAATAATAAAAGAAGAAGGTCCAGACCACAATAAAAAGTTTACAGCCAGAGTAAGTTGCAACGACAAAATATTAGCAACAGGAGAAGGAAGAACAAAAAAGAACGCCGAAATGGAAGCCGCAAGAAAAGCAATGAATATGTAGGGACATTGTTTGTGGGAATACATCGTATAACACAACACTACTATGCCCTAGAATATAAGGATTAAATTTGATGTAGGGGCGTGGCCTTGTGTCCGCCCATTCTTCGAAGAAATTGCTTAAATAAATTTTGAAAGGAGAAAAGATATGAAAAAAGAATACATTATACCAATATTCGTACCACACCTAGGTTGCCCACATGCTTGTGTATTCTGCAATCAAGTAAAAATAAGTGGAGAGCAGAAACAAGTAAGGGCAGATGATGTTAAAAAAACAATAGAATATTATTTGGATAATTTTAAAGATGATAATAAACTAGTAGAAGTAGCTTTTTTTGGAGGAAGTTTTACAGCAATAGATATAGATATACAAAAAGAGTTATTAGAAGCTGCAAATGAATACATAGAAAAAGGATTAGTAAATAACATACGTATTTCCACAAGACCAGATGCAATAGATAAAAATATTCTAAAAATGTTAAAGAAATATAATGTAAAAACAATAGAATTAGGTGTACAATCTGCAAATAATTATATACTAAAAAAAGCAGAAAGAGGCCATACCTTTGAAGACGTAAAAAAAGCTTCAAAATTAATTAATAGATATGGATTTATACTTGGACATCAAATGATGGTAGGACTTCCAGAAAGCACAGAATTAGATGAAATAAACACAGCAAAGGCACTAATTAAATTAAAACCAAAAATAGTAAGAATATATCCAGTATTAGTAATAAAAGGAACAAAACTAGAAGAACAGTACAATAATGGAGAATATACACCACTAACAGTAGTACAAGCAGTAGAACGTTCAAAAGAAGTAGCCAATTTGTTTAATAAAAAGAAAATAAAAATAATAAGAATAGGGCTTCAAAACACAGACGAAATATGTGAGCCAGGAAGCAAAAATAGTGAAGTAGTAGCAGGACCATATCACCCAGCATTTAGACAATTAGTAGAAGGAGAAATGTGGTATGATGCAATAGTATATAAAATAAAGAAATTTAATACCAAAGTAAAAGAAGTAGAAATAAAAGCAAATCCAGAAGATATAAACAACATAATAGGACACAAAAAGGAAAATATAGAAAAATTAAAAGCGACATATGAAGTAGACGTTATAGTTAAATCAGATGAAACAATAAAAAATGGCAAATTTGAAATAACAATAGAAAAAACATATGATGATATAATAGAAGAAAAGAAAAAAATAAACAATTAAAATGGGGATTTTGCTCCATTTTAATTGTTTATTTTTGTTTTATCTTCTTTTGCATAAAAATCCAATAATAACAAATACTTATAAAAAAAGGAGACTATTATGGAATATGTAGAAATAAATAAAAAAATCAAATTGAAGAAATATATATATGATTTTATATTACTAATTATAGGCTGTGCCATAATGGCTATATCAACCTCGTTTTTTTTACTTCCAAATCAACTATCTTCAGGAGGATTTACAGGTATTGCAACAATAACTTATTATTTATTAAAATGGCCAGTAGGTACAGTAATATTTGCACTTAACATTCCATTATTTATATTAAGTTACTTTAAAATAGGAAAAGAATTTTTAATAAAGGGAGTGCTAGGAACGATATTTCTATCCATGTTCATAGACATATTCGATAGATTTAAACCTTTAACACAAGATAGAATATTAGGCTGTATATATGGTGGAATAATAATGGGAATAGGAATGAGCTTAGTATTAAAAGGATCAAGCTCGACAGGAGGAACAGACCTTTTATCATATATAATAAAATCCTTTAAACCCTATTATAGAACTAGCAATTTAATAGTGATAATAGATATAGTAATAGTCTCATTAAATGTATTTTTTCTAAAAGATATAGAAATAGGTCTATATTCAGCAATAACAATATATTTAATGGGAAAAATGTTAGATATAATATTTGAAGGTGTATATTTTACAAAAATGATATTTATAGTATCAGATAAATATAAAGAAATAGCAAAAGAAATAGAAGAGAATGTAAGAAGAGGAATAACAGGGTTACAGGCAACAGGAATGTATACAAATGAAGAAAAGATGATGTTATGGTGTATAAGTTCAAGAAATGAAACAATAAGAATAAAACAAATATGTAAAAAAATAGATAGAAATTCTTTTATAGTAATTTCAAATGCAAGAGAAGCCTATGGAATTGGGTTTAAAAGAGAATAAAACCTATTAACATATGAATAATATAATAATAAAGAAAATATATAAATGTATTTTTTATTGAAGTATAATTTTATAAGTAAAATAAATACAGAGAATAAAGAAGATTCTCTGTATTTTTAAAGTTATATAACTTTTACATTCTAAATTAAGAAAGTAAAAAATTAGTAATAATTAGCTCTTTTACTTTGGAAGCTTTGAAAATAAAACTTAAGTCACCAGTACCGTTAGCAAACCGATTGTAAAGAGTATTAAGTACCGTCTCATATTTAGAAATCTCTTCTGTTTGTTCTTCAATGTATTTTTCGACACTTTCACAAGCTGATATAACTGATGGAGACTCACAGAATTCTCTGCGACTTATATAAGCATTACTTAGTAAATCGAGTTTAGACTCAAAATCTCCAAAGTTTCTAATACGAATACCAGGAAAATGATAAAGCTTAACCCATATATTATGAAAATCATCTAATTGTTTAAGAGTATAATGATTAGGGAAACGACAGGGTTCAAAAGCTTGTTCCTTTAATTCATTCACAGTTTCTAACTGATTTTTAAGAGTAACAATGTTGCGAGCAACTTCTAAAATATTATCATTTTTTTGCATAGGTGAATTCTCCTTTCAAAAATTATCAAATTATTAGTTACAAGCGAATTATATAACATTTTACATAAAAGAGCAAGGAGATTTTTAAAATTTATAATGTGAAAACAAAAAATAAAAAAACTATAGATATAATGAATATACTAATAGAGAAAATATTTATATATTTTCGAAATTAGAGTAGTCAAGCCATAAGTTGGAATGGAAAAGCATACAGGGGGGCAAGAAGTCCCTCTGTATTTTATTAGAAGAAAAATGTAAGGAATATAATAGCAAGGATTGATAAAACAACGAAAACCTATTGAAAAACGTTCTTAAATAATGTAAACTATAATTATAGGAAACAATAAATAAAAGGTAGTGAAGAAATGAAAGAACAACAATATATTTTAAAAAATGCACAATCATTTGAATTAAAAGACATATTTGACTGTGGTCAATGTTTTAGATGGAATAAAGAAATAGATGGTAGTTATACAGGAGTATTTGGAAATAATGTGCTAAATATTTCTAAACAAGGAAAAGATGTAATATTTAAGGGTATTTGTGAAGAAAATATAGAAACTACTAGTAAAAAATACTTTGACTTAGATAGAAACTATGAAGAAATAAAAGAAAAGCTTTCAAAAATAGACAAACATATGAAAGAAAGTATAGAATATGGAAGCGGAATAAGGATACTAAACCAAGACCTATGGGAAACAATAATATCATTTATAATATCTGCAAACAATAATATACCAAGAATAAAAGGAATAATTGAAAGAATATCTAAAAAATATGGTAATGAAATTATATATAATGGAAAAAGTTACTATACATTTCCAACAGTAGAACAACTATCAAATGTAACAGTAGAAGATTTAAGAAGTTTAGGCTTAGGATTTAGAGATATAAGAGTATATGAAACAACACATATAATATTAGATAAAAAAGTAGATTTAAAAGAATTAGAACAAGAAAAAGACTTCAATAAAGTAAGAGAAACACTACTTACCTTATCGGGAGTAGGACCAAAAGTAGCAGACTGTATATTACTATTTTCTACACTAAAAAGATGGGAAGCCTTTCCAATAGACGTATGGGTAAGGCGTGTAATGAATGAACTATACATACAAAATGAAGATGAAACAAAAGTAAATAAAACACAAATAGAAAAGATAGCAAAAGAAAAGTTCGGAAATTTAGCAGGAATAGCTCAACAGTATCTATTCTACTGGAAAAGAGAAGCCTAAGTTCCCATTGGGGACGTTTCCTAATGGGGTATGTGTCACTTTGGGGATATCTGTCCCAAATGGGAAAAATAAGAAGAAGGAGCAAATAAAATGAGCTTACGTCTAATATGTGGTAGAAGTGGAACTGGTAAAAGCGAGTTTTGCTTAAATGAAACAATAGAAAAAGTAAACAATCAAAATAAAATATATATAATAACCCCAGAACAATTTTCTTATTCAGTAGAAAAAAAGCTAATAGATAAGCAAGAAACTGGGGCTATTATTAATGCAGAAGTATTAACTTTTAAACGTATGGCACATAGGGTGGAGCAAGAAGTAGGCAAAACTATTAACACTAATTTATCAAAAAGTGGAAAAGCAATGCTTATTTATAGCATATTAATAGAAAACAAAAATAATTTAAAGTTTTTAGGCAAAACAGAACAAAATATAGAACTAATAGATACAGCTTTAACAGAGTTTAAAAAACATAGCATAGCAGTAGAAAGTTTAAAAGAAGTAACTAATAATGAAGATGACAAATATTTAAAAGAAAAATTAAAAGACTTAAGTTTAATTTATGAAAAGTTTGAAGAGAAAATAAGTGGCAAATTGCTAGACGAAAACGATGTACTTACAATACTTTCAAATAATTTAGAAAAAACAGATATGTTTAAAGAATGTCTAATTTATATAGATGAGTTTACAGGTTATACAAAACAAGAATATAAACTAATTGAAATATTACTAAAAGTTGCAAAACAAATAACTATAACAGTAACAACAGATAATTTAGACTTAGGAACAAACCCAGATACAGATGTATTCTACTCGAATAAGCAAACAGCAGATAAATTATTATATTTAGCAAGAAAAAATAATATAGAATGTGAAAAAACAGTTTTTTTAGAAGAAAAATATAGGTATAAATCACCAGAATTAGAACACATAGAAAAGAGTTTATATAATATACCATATAATATATATAAAGGAGAAGTAAAAAATATTAGTTTATTTTTAGCATCAAATCAATATTCAGAGATAGAAAATGTAGCAAAAGAAATTATAAAACTTGTCAAGAATGAAAAATATAGATATAGAGATATATCAATAATTACTAAAAACTTGTTAAACTATTCAAGCTTAATAAAAGCAATATTTGCAAATTATGATATACCAGTTTTTATAGATGAGAAAAAAGAGCTTAGTCAAAACATATTTATGAAATATATAATGAGTGTATTAGATATATATGCAAAAAGCTGGTCATATGATTCTATTATAAATTATATAAAAACAGGTTTCGTAAAAATGGATAATGACGATATTTATATGCTAGAAAATTATTGTAAAAAATGGGGAATAAAAGGCTCTAAATGGTATATAGGTGAGTGGAACTTTGAAGAAATAACTGAAGAAAATAAAGAAATAATAAAAAGAATACAAGCTCTAAGAAAACAAATAATTACACCACTTATAAAATTAAGAGAAGAGATAAACGAAAATAAAACAGTAAGCGGTATTAGTAAAAAAATATATAACTTCTTAACAGAAAATGAAATAGATAAAATATTAGTAGAAAAGAAAGAAAAACTAGAAGAGCAAGGTTATATAGAAATTGCAAACGAGCAAGAACTTGCATGGAATATTATGATAGAAGTTTTAGACGAGTTAACTTCAATATTTGGAGAAGAAAAAGTTAGCTTTGAAAAATATATGAACTTAACTAAGGTAGGTTTAAAAGCAAGTGGATTGGGAAGAATACCACAAACACAAGACCAAGTAATAGTAGGAGATATTGAAAGAAGTAGAACACACAAAGTAAAGGCAGTATTTATATTAGGAATGAATGATGGAGTATTCCCAAGTATTAATAAAAACGAAGGCTTTTTAGGAGATAAAGATAGAGAAAAGTTAAAAGAAAAAGGAATAGAGCTAGCAAAAGGAACATTAGAAATGCTATATGAAGATAACTTCTCAATATATAAAGCATTTGGAGCAGCAGAAGAAAAACTATTTTTATCATATACATCTTCTAATTTAGATGGAGGAACGTTAAGACCTTCAATATTAATAACAAAAATAAAAAGGCTTTTTCCTAATTTAATAGAAGAAAGTGATATGGTAAATAGCAAAGAAGAAATTATTAATAAATCACAAACTTTTGATTTATTAATAGAAAAGCTAAGAAAATGGAAAGAAGGAGAAGAACTAGAAGATGTTTGGATAGGAGTATATAAATATTTTTTAGAAAATGAAGAATGGAAATATAAATTAGAAGGTGCAGTAAAAGCACTAAATTATACAAACAAACCTGAAAATATATCAAAAGAAAATATAGAAAAACTATATGGAAATACATTGAACACAACAGTATCAAGGCTAGAACAATATAAATGTTGTCCATTTTCATATTACTTAAAATATGGACTAAAAGTACATGAAAGCGATAATTTTAAAGTACAAATGGTAGATACAGGTAATTTTATGCACGAGGTTATAGATAGCTTTTTTAATATTGTAAGACAAAGACAAATAAGTATAAAAGAAATATCTGAAAAAGAAACAGAAGAAATTGTAAATGAAATAATAGAAGAAAAGTTAAAAATTAGGAAGAACTATATTTTTACAAGTACAGATAAATATAAAGTATTAACAAGAAGACTAAAAAGAGTAATTTTGAAATCAATGAAATATATTTTAGAAAGCTTAAAAGATAGTGATTTTGAAGTATTTGGAAATGAACTAGAATTTAAAAAAGGTAAAGAATATGACCCAATAAGGCTTAATTTAGAAGACGGAAAAAGAGTAGAAATAACAGGAAAAATTGATAGAGTAGATTTAGCAAAAACATTAGATGGAAATTATATAAGAATAATTGACTACAAATCTTCGGTTAAAAATATTGATTTAAACGAAGTATATGCAGGTTTGCAACTGCAACTATTAACATACTTAGACGCAACTTGTAAAATAGAAGAAATGTTACCAGCAGGAGTATTATACTTTAGCCTAATAGACCCAATAATTAAGTCGGATAAGTATATGACAGATGAGCAAATAGAATCAGAGTTAAAGAAAAAATTTAAAATGAATGGAATAATTTTAGCAGATGTAAAAGTCGTAAAAATGATGGATAAAAAGTTGGAAACAGGAGCATCAAATGTAATTCCAGCATATATAGATAAAGATGGAAACTTAAGCAAAAAATCAAATGCAGTAACTAAAGAACAATTTGAAGATTTGCAAAAATATACTGCAAAAATAATAAAAGAAATATCAGAAGAAATATTAAGCGGAGATATAAGCTTAAAACCATGTTATAATACAAAAACAAAGAAAACACCATGTAATTATTGTGAATACAAACCTATTTGCCAATTCAATGTAGGCCAAAATGGAAATAATTATAATTATATTGCAAAAATGGAAAAAGATGAGATATTAGACAAAATAAAAAATATCAAATAATACGAATATTTGTCGAAAATATAAATAAATTCGCATAATATATGATAAAATCTACTTTTGGAAAAAAGTAGAAAGGATATAATCTAAATAAACATAATAATAAAGAGAATAGTATTAACAATTATTTAATTAATACTCAAAGAATTTGACAGATAAGGAGAATCCCTTAGTGTACACACGCACTAAGGGATTCTATTTCATAATTAACAACTTTTTATTGATAAATATAATATACAATATTTTCTAACTCTTGTAAATTAAGAATTTAAAATTTCAGAATGATTATTCCTGTTGTATGAATATAAATAATACCTAAATTATCTCTTTTTTTATTGTATCAAAAGCAATTGCACAAATAAAAAACATTATTCCAAAAGTAAGAGCTGATTTAAATAATGAAATTCCTATGTAAAATAGAGAAGGAAGGCTATAAAATACTTCATATGTAATAAGAGTTGCAATAGATATTAAAGCAATTAAAAAAGATATAAACATGCCAATATTCATTAATTTAACAACTTTTAAATCTAAGTTTTTAATTTTATTTAATAATGTATTTATAAAATTCATATTATATCACTACTTTCTAATATTCTATATTTTAATATTAACATAATATTAGAACATAGTCAAAGTTAATTTGTGGTAAAAATAGAGCTAATTAGTAAAAGGTAATAATAAAATAATAAAAAAGCAAAACTAAAATTTTCTAAGTTCATTTTTATACTTAAAAAATCTAGTTTTGCATAATTATCTCTTAAGGCTCTTTCCTATATTTACAATAGAAAATTCCTGAAATATAAAAAGCAAACTCAACATTTTCTAAGTTAATTCTTCAACAAGAAAATGTATGAATTTGCATGATTATCTTGTATGGACATTTTCACCTTTTAGTCAAAAATTCCTACAATATAAAAAACTGTGCACAATTTTTTATAAAATTAAGCTTTTATAGCATTTAATTTTTTAGCTAAATTTGATTTTTTTCTAGCAGCTGTATTTTTAACTATAACACCTTTTGTACAAGCTTGATCTACTTTTTTAGTAGCTTCTGAAAATAATGTTGTAGCTTCTTCTACTTTTCCAGCTTCTATTGCTTGTTCAAATTTTTTAACAGCTGTTTTATATGCTGATTTAATCATATTATTTTGCATTGTTTTCTTTTCGATAACTTTTGTTCTTTTTATAGCTGATTTAATATTTGGCATCTATTTGCACCTCCTTAATAGTTATTCTCAATATAGCAAATAGAATTGTACCATAAATTAATAAAAAATGCAATACTTTGTAGAAAAAACTTTGAATTAATTAGTTTAACTTATAATATTTTAATATTGTAATAATATATAATTTATGATAAAATTAATTTCAAGGAGTGAGCATATGAGAATTAGATTTAAAGCATGGGCAAGACCTGAATTAGAGGCAAGCGAATTTTATATAGATAATCCACAAGATTATAAAGAAAAGTGGAAAACTTTATATAAAAATAGAGTACCATTTCATATAGAACTTGGATGTGGAAAAGGAAGTTTCATTTCGCAATTAGCTGTTAAAAATAAAAATATAAATTATTTAGCGATAGATTTGGTAGATGCAATGTTAGGGTTGGCCAAAAGAAACATTGAAAAGGCATATAATGAAAATAATGTACTAATAGATAATATATATATAACAAGACATGATATAGAAAGAATATTTTTAATTTTAGGTAAAAAAGATAAAGTAGAAAGAATATATATAAATTTTTGTAATCCTTGGCCAAGGGGGAAACACCATAAAAAGAGATTAACTCATACAAGGCAATTAGAAAAATATAAAGAAATACTAATAAAAAATGGAGAAATATATTTTAAAACAGATGATGATGGATTATTTAATGACAGTTTAATATATTTTAAAGATGCAGGGTTTGAAATAGAAAAGTCAACATTTGATTTAGAAAATGAGGAAAATTTTTGGAATAATATTGAAACAGAACATGAAAAGATGTTTAAGGAACAAGGAATAAAAATAAAAGCATTAATTGCAAAAAGAAAATAGATAAGCATGTAACAAAAAATTAAAAATAGCATAAGCTATAATATAAACAATATGTATTGTTTTTTATATAGATTAAATGGAGGAGAAGCCAATTAAAAGACTTCCCCTCCATTTTGTAAATAGTATTAAATTAACTATTTTGGTTAGCTATAATTTTAGCAATTTCATAAATTAATTTTTGTTGTTCTGAAGAGCAGCTTTCTAGTAATCGTGCAAATTCAGCATTTAAGTATGAATTAGAGCCAGTAGATGAACCATTTAAAATCTCACCTTCAGTTAAATCTAAAATTTTACAAATTTGACTCAATCTTTTTATATTAACCTGCGAATTACCTCTTTCAATTCTACTTAAAAATGCTATTGAAACTCCTATCTGTTCAGCAAGTGTTTCTTGTGTTATCTGTTTTGCTTTTCTTGCTTTCTTTATTCTTTCACCAATTATTGTATAGTCTACTGCCATATAAAATCATTCCCTTCAATATACTTATATTATTTTGACTTTGAAAGAAATATAATATTTACAAGTTTAATTTTACAGAAATATATAAGTATACATTAATTTATATATTTATATTATTCATAGTATTTGCATTAAAAATTAATTTATACACATATTGAGAATTTATAATAAGAAAATTAATTAATAAATAAAAATCAATAAATATTTATTATAATAAATACATTTAGAAGAATAAAAAACTTATAGAAATTTCAGAATTTTAATTTTTGAAATAAAATTGAAATATTTCTGTAATATTCATTGACTTTTTATTTATTTCCATATATTATAATATAAGTAAAATAGTTATTAAGTTATAAAATTATTAAAAAGTTTTATATAGAAAATAAGGAGGAAATTATGGGAGAAGTTATAGTTATTACATCTGGAAAAGGTGGAGTAGGAAAAACAACAACCACAGCTAATTTAGGTTCTGCTTTAGCATTAAAAGGTAAAAAAGTAGTATTAATAGATACTGATATTGGACTTAGAAATTTAGATGTAGTTATGGGACTAGAAAATAGAATAGTTTATGATATAGTGGATGTTGTAGAAGAAAAATGTAAATTAAGACAAGCTTTAATTAAGGACAAGCGTTTTAACGAATTATTCTTACTTCCAGCAGCTCAAACAAGAGATAAGAGCGCTATAAATGAAGAACAAATGAAAGAACTAACAACTAAATTAAAAGAAGAATTTGATTTTATATTAATAGATTGTCCAGCAGGAATAGAACAAGGTTTCAAAAATGCAATAGCTGGTGCAGATAGGGCAGTTGTTGTTACAACTGCAGAAATATCAGCAATAAGAGATGCAGACAGAATAATAGGTTTATTAGAAGCTTCAGAAATAAAAAATCCAGAATTGGTAATAAATAGATTACGTCCAAACATGGTAAAAAAAGGAGAAATGATGGATGTAGAAGATATAGTAGATTTATTATCAATAAACTTAATAGGTGTAGTACCAGATGATGAATATATAATTACACAAACTAACAAAGGAGAACCAGTAGTATCTAATCATAAAGCTCCATCTGGTAAGTCATATACAGAAATAGCTAGAAGAATATTAGGAGAAAATGTAGAAGTAACAATTCCAGGAAGAGAAAAAGGATTTTGGGCTAAAATAAAAAGTATTTTTTCAAAAAAATAGACTTAAATTGGAGGAAATATAATGTTTGATAATATAATTAATTTTTTCAAAAAGTTTTCTAAAGATGCTAAAAAGGATTCTAAAGATACTGCAAAAGAAAGATTACATTTAGTATTAATGCAAGATAGAGCTAATGTTTCAGCAGACTTTTTAGAAATGATGAAGCAAGAAATAATAGAAGTAATAAAAAAATATATAGATGTAGATGAAAATTCTATTGATGTAAAACTTACAAACAAAGTTAATTCAGACGGAACCACAGGAGCACCTGCCTTATATGCTAATATTCCAATAGTTAGCTTAAAAGATGAAACAAAAAAAGTTAATATTGAAAGAAAGAAATCAGAAGAATTAACTAAATCTATAGAACAAGAAACTACTGAAACTGAGAAAGCAGAACAAAAAGGAGAATTAGTAGTTAATGAAGAAGATATACAAGAACCTAAAAATAATGAAAACGAAGAAAAAATAGAAATAAAAAACGAAGATGATGAGAAACAACAAGTAGAAGAAGTAGTTGAAGAGAAAATAGAAGAAAAACAACAAGTAGAAGAAAAAGTTGAACCTAAAAAAGAAGAAGTGGAAGAAACAAAAAAAATTGAAGCTTCAGAGAAAATAGAGGTTGAATAATGAGAAAAAAGATATTTAAAAATATAGAATGGGGAATATTAGTCTGTACTATATTATTAATATTAATTGGCTTAGTAGCATTATTTTCTGCAACACAAAACACAGAATATGAGGAATTAAAAAAACAAATTATGTGGCTATGCATTAGTATACCAATATTCATAGTATTAATATTTATTGACTATGAAATAATAGCTAAGGCATCGCCAGTTTTTTATGGTATATTTCTAGTTCTTCTAGTTGCAGTATTATTTACAGAATCGGTAAATGGAGCAAGTAGTTGGTTTGATATAGGACCATTTTCCTTACAACCCTCAGAATTTGCAAAAATATTTGTAATAATAATGTTTGCATCAGTAGTAGTTAAAATTCAACAAAGAGGTAGAAAAGAGATAAGTAAGCCAACAAAATTAATGCTTTCATTAATAGTAATTGCTCTGCCAGTATTATTAATAATAAAACAGCCAGATTATGGAACAGCACTTGCATTTTTAGTATCAACAGTTATGATACTTTTTACAGCAGGAATAGATAAGAAATATATAATAGTATCTATATTATTAATTGTAATATTATTACCTATATTATATTTCTTCATATTACCAGAACATGCAAAAACAAGAATAGATGTATTTTTAAATCCTAATTTAGACCCAAGGGGTTCAGGATATAATATAATACAATCTAAACTAGCAATAGGAGCAGGAGAAGTTTTTGGAATGGGATTATTAAAAGGAAATCAAACACAATTAGGTTTTTTATATCCTAAAACAACAGACTTTATATTTGCGGTAATAGGTGAAGAAATGGGCTTTATAGCAACTGCAGGAATTGTAATATTATATGTAGTATTAATTACAAAATCAATATATGTAGCAAAAACAGCAAAAGATGACTTGGGCTCATACATAGCAATGGGAATTACAGGAATATTTTTATTCCATATGTTAGAAAACATAGGAATGACAATAGGATTATTACCAATAACAGGAGTACCACTTCCATTTGTAAGCTATGGAGGAAGTTCATTACTTACTAATCTAATAATGATAGCACTACTTCTAAATATAAGTGGAAGAAGACAAAAAGCAATATTTGTAGAATAAGAGGAAAAAATGTACTTAAAAAAATTAAAAATAGGAAATTTAGAATTAGAAAATAATATTTTATTAGCACCAATGGCAGGGGTAACAGATAAACCATTTAGAATGATAGCAAAAGAATATGGACCAGCACTTGTTTGCACAGAAATGGTAAGCAGTAAAGGGTTATATTACAATGATGATAAAACTAAGCTTTTACTAGATACAAAAAGTGAAAAAAGGCCAATATCTGTACAAATATTTGGTAGTGACCCAGAAACTATGGGGTATAGTGCAAAATATGTATCAAAATTAGCAGATATAGTAGATATAAATATGGGTTGCCCTGCACCAAAGGTTGTAAAAAATGGAGATGGTAGTAAACTGTTGCTAAATTTAGATTTAGCAGAAGAAATAGTAAAAGCAGTAGTAAAAAATTCGGAAGTACCAGTTACAGTAAAAATGAGAAAAGGCTGGGATAATAATAATATAGTTGCAGTAGAAATGGCAAAAAGAATAGAAAAAGCAGGTGCAAATGCAATTATAGTTCATGGAAGAACAAGAGAAGAATATTATACAGGAATAGCAGATTGGGATATAATAAGAAAAGTTAAAGAAGCGGTAAGTATTCCAGTAATAGGAAATGGAGATATAAAATCAAAAGATGATGCTTTAAAAATGTTTGAACAAACTAATGTAGATGGAATTATGATAGGAAGAGCATCACTTGGAAATCCATGGATTTTTAGAGAGGTTATATCTTACCTAAAAGGTGAAAAAATAAAAGAAGTAGACTTAAAAGAGAAACTAGATACTATAATAAAACATATTGAATTAGAGGTAGAACAAAAAGGTGAAGATGTAGGAATAAAAGAATTAAGAAAGCATATGTGTGCATATATAAAAAATCTTCCTAATTCAGCAAGTTTAAGACAAAAAATAAATCAAATAGAGAAAAAAGATGAACTTATAAGTTGTCTTACAGAATACTTTAAAAGTATATGAATATAAATAAAAAGAGAATAGATTATATCTATTCTTTTTTATTTTAGATGTAAAATTAAATTAGCATGGAAGTAAGACGTTCAAACAGTAAGTATAATTATAAATTTATTACATTTCTCGGCTTCCATTACATGTTTTAACAAATTTAAAAAATATACTTAATCAACTTTTCAACTATTGAGCAACTTCATTAACTATATTTTTATAATTTGTAAAACCCATTTCATAAATTTATAATTATACTTACTGTTTGAACTACTCTATAAACTTAACATTCTATATAAAATGCATATTTTTAAATCCAACTTCCAACCTCTAACTTCTAACATCTAAACAAGGAGGTAAATATGAAAAACAAAAAAGCTATTCTAATAGTAATTATTATTATTTTAATTCTTCTAACCTTAATTTCAATTTTTGCTTATAAATTATTAAAAAATGGAAATAATAAAATTAACAAATCTGAGGAAGAGATAGTTGAGGATATTTTAAATATTAAATCCTATAAAGCAAAATTGGAAATTGAGGTAGAAACGAATAAAAATAAAACAAAATATGTAGTAAAACAAGAACTAAAGCAAAATAATATAAGTACACAAGAAGTTATAGAACCAAGTAATATAGCAGGTATTATAACCCAGTATGATGGTGCAAATCTAAAAATAATAAATAATAAATTACAGCTTACTACTACTTTTGAAAATTATAGTTATGTTGTAGATAATAATTTATGGCTTAATAGTTTTATAGAAAGTTATAAACAATGTAAAAATTCAAAAGTAACAAGTAAAAATAATGAAATAATATTAGAATTTAAAGATGAAAATAATACTAAATATACAGCTTATAAAAAATTATATATAGATAAAAGTACACGGAAAACCTACTAAAATGTTAGTCCAAGATATTAACCAAAAAACATTAGTATACATATTATATACAGAGATAGCAATATCTTAAAATATTTAAAATATATCAAAAGTCAAAGCCTTAAATATAGAAAAAATAGTAGGAGTGATTCACAAATGGTAATAAAAAGAGGAGATATGTTTTATGCTGATTTAAGTCCAGTTATAGGCTCTGAACAAGGAGGCATAAGACCAGTAATAATTATACAAAATGATATTGGAAACAAGCATAGCCCAACAGTAATAGCTGCTGCAATCACCTCTCAAACTGGAAAAAATAGATTACCAACACATATAGATATAGGTTTAGGTGATGGAGGATTAAAAGCAGAATCAGTAGTACTAGCAGAACAAATACGAACAATAGATAAAAGCAGATTAAAAGAAAAAATAGGGCATATAAATGATGAAAATGTTATGAGTAGAATAAATAACGCATTAGGTGTGAGTTTTGGTCTAGAAGAATAAGAAAAAAGAAATTTTAGGCACGGTTCTAAAAATTTACAAGAAGTCGGTAAAATGTATATAAACATTAAAATTATCGACATTTCGGAAATTTTTACAACTATTCCTAAAATTTCTTTTTATATTCTTAATTTTTTTATAATTCTAATTTCATTATATAATTTGTCTTTAACATCCTCACGAGTAATTACTGCCATTCTATATTCAGATAAAATATTTTGATAATTTTCAAAGTTTTCGCCTTGCTCAAATAACATTCTCATACCTTCATGATAATAATCTTTATCCTTACTTTTCTTAGCCTTTTGAGCTTTTAAATCATATTTTTCAATTTTTTCTAATCTATTAATTTGTTCATTTAAATAGTTAATATAGTCCATAACACAACTAATTTCATATAATGTATCATCTATAACGACCTTAAATAATGCTTTTAAAGCTTTAGGGTTAATTTTCCCTACTTTGTAGTTTTCTCTTACAACATCTAATGCAACTGTTTTCATATAGTCAGTCGGCCTAGCATCTTTTATTAAGTCTTTTAAAGTTTCAGAAATATTAACATGAGTAGTATATTGTCTTTTAGTAACAATAGCATCATATTCATCAGCAACTCTAATAATTTGAGCTACATATGGAATATCCTTTTTAGTAAGACCTTGTGGATAACCGAGAGCCATTTAAAGCCTCATGATGATAATAAGCACCATCAGCATAAGGTCGTAATTTTAAATCTTTCATGCACATTTCATAGCCTAAAGTAGTATGAGATTTTATAATCTCATATTCTTCATTTGTAAGCCTTCCAGGTTTATTTATAATTTCTGGGGGAATAAAAAGTTTTCCTACATCATGTAAATAAGCGCAAATAGTAGCATGAATAGTAAATACTTTATTACAATGTAAATATTCACAAATTCTACAAACCAAATTAGCAACATTTTCGCTGTGTCTTCTTGTAAACACATCCATTCTATCAAGCATAGAAAGTTGATATTTCATAACAGCATCTAAGTTATAAGACTTTAAATTAGTAGAATTATAGAAATCTATATCTAATTTTTTCATAAAAAACCTCTTTCTTTTGTATAACTAATAAAATAATAGCATATCTAAATATGTTTTACAATAAAAAAGAAAAATATTTATAAACAAATAAATAACAATTGATTTACAGAAAATATATTGAATATAAATTTATATTTGTATAAAATTCAATATATAAAATTAAT
>CATLFA010000021.1 GCA_949927585.1 uncultured Clostridiaceae bacterium | reverse complement strand
TATGAAGTAGATGAAAAAAAAGTAGAAAATTTAGCTAGAAAATATAGTTTAAGTAAGTTATTAGCTAGAATACTAGTTAATAGAAATATTTTAGAAGATGAAAAAATAAATATATTTTTAAATCCAACGAGAAGAGATTTTTATAATCCATTTTTAATGCCTGATATGGAAAAGGCAGTAGATAGAATAATAAAAGCAATAAAAACACATGAAAAAATAATGATTTTTGGAGATTATGATGTAGATGGTATTACTAGTATAACGGTTTTGAAAAAGTTTCTATTAGATAGAGGCGTATATGTTTCTGAGTATATTCCAAATAGGCTAAATGAAGGATATGGACTAAATAAAGAAGCAATAAAATTCATAGCAGATAAAGAATATACACTTATGATCACTGTTGACTGTGGTATTTCAGGAATAGAAGAAATTGATTATGCAAATTCTTTAGGAATTGAAACAATAATAACAGACCACCATGAAACAGGAGATATTCTGCCAAATGCGATTGCAGTAGTAGACGCAAAAAGAAAAGATAATAAATATCCATTTAATCAATTAGCAGGTGTAGGTGTTGTGTTTAAACTCATACAAGCAATATCTCAAAAAATGAATATAGAAGAAAAAGAATACCTTAAATATTTAGACATAGTATGCGTAGGTACTATTTCTGATATTGTTCCATTAGTAGATGAGAATAGGGTTATTACAAAATTAGGTTTAAAATTATTAGAAGTTACAAAAAATATAGGGTTAAAAACTTTAATACAATTATCAGGATATAAAAAGATAGATTCAAGTACAATATCTTTTGGAATAGCACCACGAATAAATGCTTGTGGAAGAATGGGACATGTTCAAGAAGCTTTAAAACTATTCTTAACTGAAAATGAACAAGAAGCAAAAGAAATAGCAATAAAATTAAATGAATATAATGCAAAAAGACAAGAAATAGAAAAAAGAATATTTGATGAAGCAGTAGAACAAATTGAGAAAAATAACAATGACGAAGTAATTGTATTAGGAAAAGAAAATTGGCATCATGGTGTAATTGGAATAGTGTCTTCTAAAATAACTGATTTATATTTTAAACCAAGTATATTAATTTGTTTTGAAGAAGAGATGGGAAAAGGCTCTGGAAGAAGTATACCAGGTTTTGATTTATATGAAGCATTAAGAAAATGCAACACAAATATAAATAGATTTGGCGGACACTCTATGGCAATAGGAATTACACTAGAAAAAGAAAAATTTGAAGATTTTAAAAAAGATTTTATAAAATATGCACATAATAGCAACATTAATGATATAATACCAATTGTAAATATAGATGAAGAAATTACTTTAAAAGATATAAGCGTAAGAGATGTAGCAGAACTAAAATTATTAGAGCCATTTGGAGAAGCAAATAAAACACCACTATTTTTATTAAAAAACTTAAAGATACATTCTATTAGAGCATTATCAGAAGGGAGACATCTAAAGTTATCTTTAAAAGATGATAACTATTGGATTGATAGTATAGGGTTTAACTTAGGACAATTATCAGAAGAATATAGGATTGGAGATAAAGTAGATATAGTTGGAACGCTAGAAATAAATCAATATAATGGTAGAGAAAATATACAAATAAATATGAAAGATATAAGAAAGTCTTATTAAAGAAATGTAGGGGTCATAATTTGGCAACACCAAATTGCGACCCACTACAAAATTAAACAAAGTTAACTACTAAACAAAAAATTGTCATAAGGAATAAGTAAATTCCATAACAAAAAGGATTAATTACAGTAACAGGAAGTGTGTTATACCAGCATTTAGTTAATAGTATTCCCTGATTTTTGTAATTTTCCCAAGATATCCGCAAAAAAATTCCAGCGATTGTTGCAATTGCTACAAAGACAATAATAGTGAAAATTTTCATATATTATCTCCTTTCATTATAGGAAAAGAACTTTAGTTGCAAAAAAAATTATAACATATATCAACATAAAAGTCAAACAAAAAAATAAAAACAAGCCATATCTAAATAAGATATAACTTGTTTTAAAAATTTAAATTACAATGCTAATTATATAGGCTGATATTAAAACTAAAAACAAGCCAACAAAAAACATAAATAGCATAATTCCAGCAATAGTAAGTAGGGTATTTATTGTAGTTACTAAAGATGTAAAAAGTGATGAGATTAATTTTAATCCCAATTTATTAGTGACAATTGATAAAAGCCAACAAATTAAATCAAGCAATACCATTGCCACAATAAAAATAATAGTAAAAATTAAAAAGCAAGAATTCATAAGGAACCCTCCTTTAAAAAGAAAAATGTAAAAATAGTGATTTTTACACTGTTAATAAGTTACATAATGAATTATAACATGTATTAATGCTAAAATCAAGTAAGGAAGTGAAAAAAATGAAAGAATTAAACAAACAAATAACAATAGAAGAAATTATAAATAAAATGAAGAAGAATAATAAGAAAGCGGATAGCAAAATAGTATTAAAAGCCTATAATTTTGCAGTAGAAAAACATGGCGAACAATTAAGAAGATCAGGAGAGCCATATATAATTCATCCAATGCAAGTAGCAAATATTTTAGCTGAATTAGGTTTAGACGATAGCACAGTTTGTGCAGCTTTACTTCATGATGTGGTAGAAGATACAGAGGTTACACATGAAGATTTAATAAGAGAGTTTAGTTTAGAAATTGCAGAAATGGTAGATGGAGTTACAAAACTTAGCAAATTAAACTGTGAATCAGTAGAAGAAGAACAAGTTGAGAATTATAGAAAAATGTTTCTAGCAATGGGAAAAGATATACGTGTTATTATGATAAAATTATCAGATAGACTTCATAATATGAGAACACTAAAATTCTTATCAAGAGATAGACAAATAGCAAATGCAAGAGAAACAATGGACTTATATGCACCACTTGCAAATAGGCTTGGTATATATTCATTAAAATGGGAATTAGAAGATTTAGCTTTTAAATATTTATATCCAGAGGATTACCGAGAAATAGTAGAAGGAATAGATAGAAAAAGAGAAGAAAGATTAAATTTCATAGATAAAATAGAAGAGGAAATAAAAAAAGAACTTAAAGCACAAAAAATAGATGCAGAGATAACAGGTAGAGCAAAACACTTATATAGTATATATAGAAAAATGAAAAGAGATAATATTACTATAGACCAAATATATGACTTATTTGCTCTAAGAATAATAGTAAACTCAGTAAAAGACTGTTATGCAGCATTAGGAGTAGTGCACGACCTATATAACCCAATGCCAGGAAGGTTTAAAGACTATATAGCGGTGCCAAAACCAAACATGTACCAATCATTACATACGACGCTAATAGGAGAAAAAGGAACACCATTTGAAGTTCAGATACGTACTTGGGACATGCATAGAATAGCAGAATATGGTATAGCAGCACACTGGGCATATAAAGAAGCAAGTTTTTCAAAAGGAAAAAAAG
The DNA here is from genome assembly GCA_949927585.1 of uncultured Clostridiaceae bacterium. Taxonomy (GTDB): domain Bacteria; phylum Bacillota; class Clostridia; order TANB77; family CAG-508; genus UMGS1663. Next base: position 26,233 of record CATLFA010000021.1, on the reverse strand, counting down.
CAAATGTACAAGTAACAGAAGATAAGCTAGCATGGCTTCGTGAAACATTAGAGTGGCAAAAGGATATAGCAGATCCACAAGAATTCTTAAATACATTAAAAACAGAATTATTTGAAGATGAGGTATATGTATTTACACCAAAAGGAGATATAAAAGTACTTCCAAATGGAAGCACACCAATAGACTATGCATATAGTATACATGCAGAAATAGGTCATCATATGACAGGTTGCAAAATAAACAGTAAAATGATGCCAATAATAACAAAATTAAGAAATGGTGATATAGTAGAAATAGTAACATCAGATAAAGCAAAAGGACCAAGTAGAGACTGGTTAAAATTTATACAAAGTTCAACAGCAAAGAATAAGATACAAGCATGGTTTAAGAAAAATCAAAGAGAAGAAAACATAGAAAAAGGAAAAGACCTAATAGAAAAAGAAATAAAAAGAATAGGAATGGATTATAGCGAACTATTCAAAACAGAATTTGTACAAGGAGCATTAAACAGATATAAATTTACTACAACAGAAGATATGTATGCAGCAGTAGGATTTGGAGCAATATCATCAGGAAAAGTAATAGCAAGAATATTAGAAGAATACAGAAAAGTTCATAAAGAAGAAAATGTAGAAGAAAAAATAGAAGAATTAGCTAAAAAGCAAAACAAAGTAAATACATCAAAAACAGGAATAGTAGTAGAAGGAATAGATAACTGCTTAGTAAAACTATCAAAATGTTGTAACCCAGTACCAGGAGATAATATAGTAGGTTATATAACAAGAGGAAGAGGAGTATCAGTACACAGAGCAGACTGTAAAAACTTAAAAGACCTATTCTTAGATGAACAAAATAGAATGATAGATGTATACTGGCTAAGCGAAAAAGCAGCAGCATATAATGTAGATATAGAAATATTTGCAAATGATAGAACAGGATTACTTGCCGATATAATTTCACAAATAGGAACAACAAAAACAAAACTAATAGCAGTAGCATCAAGAGCGAATAAAGAAAGAATAGCGATAACAGAAATAACATTAGAAGTAGAAAATTTAGAAGAATTAAATAATGTGCTTAAGGTTATAAGGAAAGTTGATAGCGTATATGAAGTTAAACGTAAGAAATAATCCCATTGGGGACGTTTCCAAATGGGGTATCTGTCCCTTTTGGGAATATGGGAAGATATATATAATTATTAACTATCAAACAAAAATTTTTTATAAAGTCAATAATTTTGAGTATTTTTATGAAAGTAGATAAAATTTAATAGAAAATTTTAAAACTTTATTAAAGAAAGGAAAAAACACAAATGATATTAAAGAAAATACCAGTAGAAACCGCACTTGGGGAGCCAACAAACTGTTATATAGTAGAAGATGAACAAACAAAAGAAGCAATGTGTGTAGACCCAGGTGGAGAGCCAGAAAAAATAATAGAAATGTTAGATGCTTTAGGAATAGATAACTTAAAATATATATATTTAACACATTGTCATGGTGACCATTTTGGAGCAATATTAAAATTAAAAGAACAAAAAGGTGGAAAAGTTTTAATACATAGATATGACAGTGAAGGTTTATATAATATAGGAATAAGTTTAACATATTATATAGGAATGGAAGATATCACACTAGAAGCGGATTCTAGAGTAGATGAAGAAGACCTAATACATGTAGGAAACATAGAATTTAAAGTAATACACACCCCAGGACATACAAAAGGTGGAACTTGCCTATATTGTGAAAAAGAAAAATTATTATTTTCAGGAGATACACTATTTAGAGGAACATGGGGAAGAACAGACCTTCCAACCAGCAATTTTTCAGACATAATAAACTCAATAACAAACAAACTAGCAATTCTGCCAGACGATACAATAGTATACCCAGGACACGGAAGAACAACTAGAATAAAAGAAGAAGAGCCAATATACCTAAGTTTACGCCCAAGATTAGATTAAAAAAGGAGGAAAAATATGAACAAAATAGAACCAAGAACACTACCAGGTTTTATGGAGTTGCTACCAAACGAGCAAATTCTGTTTAATGAAATGAAAGAAAAAATAGCCAAATCATATGAAAAATTTGGTTTTTTACCAATAGATACACCAATAATAGAAATGAGTGAAGTGCTTTTAGCAAAAGCAGGAGGAGAAACTGAAAAACAAATATATCGTTTTAATAAAGGAGATAATGACTTATCGCTAAGGTTTGACCTAACTGTACCACTTGCAAAATATGTAGCACAAAATTATAATAATTTAGCATTTCCTTTTAGAAGATATCAAATAGGTAAAGTATACCGTGGCGAAAGACCACAAAAAGGAAGATTCAGAGAATTTTATCAATGTGATATAGATATAATAGGAGATGGAGAATTAAACATTATAAATGATGCGGGGATACCAGCAGTTATATATAATACAATAAAAGAGCTAGGATTTAATGATTTCACAATATGTATAAACAATAGAAAAATATTAAATGGGCTATTTAAAGAATTAAATCAAGAAGAAAACTCGGTAGAAATAATGAGAGTAATTGATAAAATAGAAAAAATAGGAAAAGAAAATATAATTAAATGCCTAGAAGATATGAATATAGAAAAAACATCTATTGATAGAATTATAGAATTTATAGAAATAGATGGTACATCAGATGAAAAACTAGAAAAATTAGAAAAACTACAAGTTTCAGAAGAATTATTCAAACAAGGTTTAGAAGAACTAAAACAAGTAGTAAAATACATAAGAAGTTTTGGAGTACCAGACGCAAACTTTAAAGTAGACTTAAGTATAGCAAGAGGACTAGACTATTACACAGGAACAGTATATGAAACATTTTTAAATGAATACAGAGAAATAGGAAGTGTATGTTCAGGAGGAAGATACGACAATTTAGCCGAATACTATACAGATAAAAAACTTCCAGGAGTAGGAGTATCAATAGGTCTTACAAGACTATTCTATAAACTAAATGAACTACAAGCAATAGAAACTTCAAAGAAATCCATATCAAAAGTACTAGTAGTTTCAATGGTAGAAGACCAAACAACAGCATTAGAAATAGGAAAAGCACTTAGAAATGCTGGAATAGAAACAGAAAACTACTTAGAAGATAAAAAAATAAAGGCAAAATTTAAATATGCAGATAAATTACAAATTCCTTATGTTATAGTAATAGGAGAAGATGAGATACAAAATAATGTAGTTACCTTAAAAAATATGAAAATAGGAGAACAAAAAACTATAAGTATAGAAGAAGCAATAAACGAAATTAATAAATAATTAAAACAAGAACAATGAGATACAGTTTTTAAAATTAAGGTTTTGAGAGATAAAAAAGCCATAATCATAAAAACTTAGGCCTTATTGTTCTTTTATTGTTCCAACACTTTATTGTCATATAAAACAAAGTACAAGCATATAATTTATATAATAATTGAAGTTTGTACGAAAGGAATTATAATGATAAATTTAGCAGTATTAAATCTGAAAGATATAATAAAATACTTACTAAAATTTTTATTAATAATTATAATATTATGGAGTTTTAGTAAGTTTTTTTCGCCCACTAAAATAAAACAAACAAATCTAGGAATAAGTATAGATAACAGTAAATTTTTAGAATGTTTAGATGAAACCATACCAGGAATGAAACAATTAAATGATAAAGAAGTAGAAACAGAAATGAAAAATAACAATCCTTTAAAAACAATATTAAAATTAGAACTTAGTATGATTCATAATATAAAAGAAAAAGATGTGAAAAATGTAACAGAAGAAAATGAGGAAATAAAAGTAGAACAAGCGCAAACAGGGCTTCAAACTGAAAAAATACAAAATAATGTACCAGAGAATTTTACAAATTCATATAATGGAGTTAATATAAAAAATGGAACAGATTATAATTTAACAGAAGAAATATTAAAACCAGATATACAAATAAACAATAAAAACGTAATGATATTTCACACACACACTTGTGAAAGTTATACAGCAACAGAAAAATTTAATTATACACAAACTGGTACATATAGAACTACCGACTTAAACTATAATGTTGCAAGAGTAGGAACTGAACTTACAAACCAATTAAAAAGTTATAATTATAATGTAGTACATAACACAACATATCATGACTATCCAGCATACAATGGTTCATATGAACGTTCATTAAGTACAGTAAAGAATTTATTATTAACAAATGAAAATACAGATGTAATATTTGATATACATAGAGACGCAATAGCAGACTATAGCTATGCGCCAACTGTAAAAATAGGAGAAGAATATGCAGCACAATTAATGTTTGTTATAGGAACAGATGGAGGAGGACTAGAACATCAAAATTGGCAACAAAATTTAAAATTTGCAGTAAAAGTGCAAGAAAAAGCAAATGAATTATACCCAGGTTTATTCAAACCAATAGTATTAAGAAATAGTAGATATAATCAACATTTATCAAAAGCAGCAAGCATAATAGAAGTAGGAGCAACAGGAAACACAATGGAGCAGTGTTTAGCAAGTATGAAATATCTAGCTAAGGTTATTAGTGAGGTTATGAAATGATGTAAAAAGAACTTAAATAGAAACATAATTGTTTTTATTTAAGTTCTTTTTTAGTATGCTTTTATATTGAGATTTCAAATTTATGAATTATAATAAAACTTTAACATTAAAAAAATAACTATTTTAATGTTATCTTAAAAGAATTACCATTTGTAGAACTAGTAGGAACTACATCTACATTAATTTTCATTCTACGAAACATTAACCGCACAGAATTTAATGTCATAAAGACATTCTCAATAAGAAAATGTTTAGGCAAAGTGTCAGGAGAATTCGGATTCTCAAAAGCAAGAATCATAAGTTGTGATAAAGCTTCTTGTTCAAAACCTACAGGGTCTTTTAATTTAATCCAATCTCTTTCCTCAATAATTTTTTGATAAATACCAATTGCCATATAAATACCTCCTTTATTATAAAAAAGGTTAACGAGTTCAAGTTTATTATAATTATAATACTATAAATTATATAGAAATACAATAGAAAAATAAAAAAAATAAAGCAAAACTACTTGACAAATACAAAAAAATGGTGTAAAGTTAATTAGCATTACAAATTAAGAGGTGGTAATATGGAAAAAAATGTTAGAGTAAGTATGTTATGCCAAATATATGGTAAATTATTAACAGAAAAACAGCTTGAGGTTTTAACAGATTACTATAATAGAGATTTATCACTTTCTGAAATAGCAGAAAATAATAATATAACAAGGCAAGCTGTTAGAGACATAATAAAAAAGGGGGAAAATAAACTTTTCGAATTAGAAGAAAAGCTACAAATTATGGAAAAGATGATGAAGCAAGAAAAACTTTTGCAAGAAGTACTAAGCGAACTAGGCAAGATACAAGAAGTATCATCTGACAAAAAAATAGAAAAGATATTAAACCACGTAAGAAAAGAATTAAATTATTTAGTTTAGGAGGAAATTGATATGGCATTTGAAGGACTTTCTGAAAAGTTACAATCAATTACAAAAAAGCTTAGAGGAAAAGCAAGAATTACAGAATCTGATTTAAAAGAAATGCTAAGAGAAGTAAAACTTGCACTTTTAGAAGCAGATGTTAACTATAAAATTGTAAAAGAATTTACAAATCAAGTACAAGAAAAAGCCCTTGGTCAAAATGTCCTAAAATCATTAACTCCAGGTCAGCAAGTTATAAAAATAGTAAAAGATGAACTAGTAGAATTATTAGGCGGAGAAGAAAGTAGAATAAACTTTACGCCAAATCCACCAACAATAATAATGTTAGTTGGACTTCAAGGTTCACGGAAAAACAACAACAGCAGGAAAACTTGCAAACATATTAAGAAAACAAGGCAAAAAACCACTATTAGTAGCTTGTGATATATACAGGCCAGCAGCTATAAAACAACTTCAAGTAGTAGGAAATCAACTTAATATTCCAGTATATGCAAATGAAACATCAAAAGATGTAGTTCATATAGCAAAACAAGCAATAAATGTAGCAATTAGCAAACTAAATGATGTAATAATATTAGATACAGCAGGTCGACTTCATATAGACGAAGAACTTATGAACGAACTAAAAAATGTAAAATTAGGTGTAAAACCACATGAAATACTATTAGTAGTAGACTCAATGACAGGTCAAGATGCAGTAAATGTAGCAACATCATTTAATGAAAGTTTAGGAATAGATGGAATAATACTAACAAAGCTAGATGGTGACACCCGTGGTGGTGCTGCACTATCAGTAAAAAAAGTAACAGGAAGACCAATAAAATATGCAGCAACAGGTGAAAAGTTAAGTGATATAGAAGTATTCCACCCAGAAAGAATGGCAGGAAGAATATTAGGAATGGGTGATGTACTTTCAATAATAGAAAAAGCAGAAGAAAGTTTTGACATAGAAGAAGCAGAAAAGCTAGAAAAGCAATTACGAAAAAAAGAATTTGACTTAGACGATTATTTAGCACAATTAAGGCAAGTAAAAAAGATGGGTTCATTTTCATCAATACTAAAAATGATGCCAGGAATGGCAAATATAAAAGATTTAAAAGTAGATGACAAAGAATTCGTAAAAATTGAAGCTATAATATGTTCTATGACAAAAGAAGAAAGAAGAAAACCACAAATATTAAATGCAAGTCGTAGAATAAGAATAGCAAAAGGAAGCCGGAACAACAGTACAAAAAATAAATCAATTCATGAAGACATTTGAAATGACGCAAAAAATGATGAAAAAGATGCAAGATGGAAAGAATATGAAAAAATTAATGAAAGGTATAAATCCAAACGATTTAAAAAAATTCATGTAGGATAAAATCGCCCCTACATCCAAATTAAGTTATTAATTTTATAATTTATAAATATAAAAAGGTTTAACAGGTCGCCGAAGGCTGTGACCCTTAAAAGCCGACAATTTTTCAGGAGGTGAATTTAAAAATGGTAAAAATCAGATTACAAAGAGTAGGTGCTAAAAAAGCTCCATTCTACCACATAGTAGTTGCAGATTCAAGAAGCCCAAGAGATGGTAAAATAATCGAAAAAATAGGAACATATAACCCAATGACAGAACCATCAACAATAGTTCTTGATAAAGAAAAAGTAGCTACATGGATAAAAAATGGTGCAAAACCAACAGATACAGTTAAAGCTTTAATAGAAAAAGCAAACTAGGAGGTTTTTAAAAAATGAAAGAAATTTTAGAAACAATAATAAAAAGCCTTGTAGAAGATGAAAATGGGGTTTCGATTACAGAAAAAGAAGATGAAAAAGGTCTTAATTTTGAAGTAAAAGTAGGAAATCAAGATATGGGCAAAGTAATTGGAAAACAAGGAAGAGTTGCTAAATCAATTAGAACTGTTATGAAAAGTGTAGCAGGAAAAGAGCATAAAAAAGTAAATATAGAGTTTTTAGAAGATTAGAGGTATATATGCAAAAATATTTTGAAGTAGGTCAAATAGTTAATACATTTGGAGTAAAAGGTATGCTAAAAGTAAAGCCATTTACTGATGATGCAAACAGGTTTGAGGAATTAAAAAAAGTATATATATGTAAAAAAGAAAAACTAGAAGAAGTAGAAATTGAAGAAGTTAAATATCATAAAGATATGGTTTTACTAAAAGTAAAAGGCATAGACGATATGAATGAAGCAGAAAAAGTAAAAGGTTTATATTTAAAAATAGACAGAAAGAATGCAAAAAAACTTCCAAAAGATACATACTTCATTGCCGATTTACTTGGGCTAGAAGTTTATTCAGATAAAGAAGAACTTTTAGGAAAAGTAGAAGATATTTTTAGGACAGGTGCTAATGATGTATATGTTGTAAAAGATGAAAAAGGCAAACAACTTTTACTTCCTGGTATACCAGAAGTAATAAAAGAAATTGATTTAGAAAAAGAAAAAATAATAGTTCACCTATTAAAAGGTTTAGTATAAGGAGTAAAAAATGAAATTTGATGTGTTAACACTTTTTCCAGAAATGTTTAGCCCATTAAAACAAAGCATATTAGGAAAAGCAGAAGAAAAAGGCTTAATAGATATTAATTTAATAAATATTAGAGATTTTTCAAAAGATAAACACAAAAAAGTAGATGATACACCTTATGGTGGAGGAGCAGGAATGGTCATAAGGCCAGACATAGTATATGATGCATGTAAGTCCATAAAAGATGATAAAGCAAAAATAATATACTTATCTCCACAAGGTAAAACATTAAACCAACAAAAAGTAGAAGAACTATCAAAAGAGCAACATTTAATTCTAATTTGCGGACATTATGAAGGAATAGACCAAAGAGTTTTAGACAAACTTGAAGTAGAAGAAATTTCTATAGGAGATTATGTGCTAACAGGAGGGGAACTTCCAGCAATGGTACTAATCGATTCAGTGTCAAGATATATAGAAGGAGTATTAGCAAAAGAGTCAATAGAAGAAGAAAGCTTCTCTAACAATCTTTTAGAATATCCACAATATACAAGACCAGAAGAATTTATGGGAATAAAAGTTCCAGAAGTGTTGCTATCTGGGCATCACGAAAATATTCGCAAATGGAGATATGAAAAGCAAATAGAAATAACAAAACAAAAAAGACCAGATTTATTGAAAGGAGAAATAAAGAATAATGGATATTATAAAATCAATAGAACACGAACAACTAAAGAATAAAATTCCAGACCTTCACGTTGGTGATACAATAAAAGTTCATCAAAGAATAAAAGAAGGAAATAGAGAAAGAATACAAGTATTCGAAGGAATAATAATTAAAAAACAAGGTGGCGGAGTAAATGCTACATTTACAGTAAGAAGAGTAGCATATGGTGTAGGAGTAGAAAAAACATTCTTAATTCACTCACCAATGGTAGAAAAAGTAGAAGTAGTAAGAGTTGGTAAAGCAAGAAGAGCAAAATTATACTACTTAAGAGACAGAGTAGGAAAATCTGCTAAAACTAAGGAAAACTTAGGAGCAAGAATCGAAAACAAAGAAATTACAGTTAAAGAAGATTTAGTAGAAGAAGTTCCAGCAGAAGTAGCACCAGAAGAAGCACCAGCAGTTGAAACAGAGGCTCCTATAATAGAAGAAACAGTTGATACAGTATCAGAAGAAACTGTAGAAGAAGTAAAAGAAGAAACAGCTGAATAAGTAGTATTTGTTTTATAATAATATTTTGTAACATAAATGTAATATAAAAAAACAATAAAAATGTTGACACAAAAAAATGTTAGGATTAAAATATTAATAGATTATGAATAATTATAACATTAAAAATAAATACTAATATAAATTTCGAAAGAAAAAGGAGAAAAAATATGAAAAGTACAAGTATTAAAAAAATATTAGTAATAATTACTTTAATTATAGCTGTATCATTATTAACAAATACTGTAAAAGCAACAGGTAATCCACTAAATATTCAAGGATTAGTTCCAGGTACAAACCAAAATGGTTCAGGAACAGTTAATGTTACACCAAATACAAATACACAACAAAAAACAAATACAACTCCAGTAAATACACAAGGAAGTACTTATCAAAATAACAACCTTCCACAAACAGGAGATGCTAGCGATTATGCTATATTCTTATTTATAGCTGTATGTGCAGTTGTAGCAGTATTTGCTTACAGAAAATATAGAAATTATAATATATAATAAATCAAGAGTAGACTTTTTAAAGGTCTACTTTTGGTTTTAGATAGAAATACTAATCTTCAAATTGTTACTTTATTGCATAATTTTTTCTCTAGCCTTTACACAAACTCTATTACCTTTAATATTATTACAAGTAATTAAAGTAATTTCTCTTAATCCATTAGTATTTTGATTAGTACAAGAAAGGTCGTCAGCATTAATTTGTTTTTTTTCATAAACTTCATATTCAATAATATTTCCATATAAATCAGAAATTGTAACAATATCTGTAATATTCAAATTGTCAAGTTTTCCAAATTGTGTATCATTAACATAATTATGCCCAGCAATACAAAGGTTTCCGGGTCTCATTTGGCATTGGACCATAAAATCTACAAGGAGAAATTTTTAATAATTCCTCAGAAGTTGTAGATAATATAGGATAAGTAATATTTATTTTATCAATTTGTATAAGACCAATTACAAAAGGTGCTTCAGAATTTTGAGTATTTATTTGAGCTGAAGAATAATTATTAGGTAAATCAGAATATAATGTTTTTATATTAAAATTTGAAATTAGATTTTCTGATATTTTTTGTTTTTTAAATAAAGTATATTTTATAGAAAAATATACTAATATAGATAGTATAATTAAAATAATCGAAATGTATAATGTAATTTTAGCTCTTTTTTTTATGATAAAATTATCAGAATTATTATTTTCAAAAGAGCATTTATATAGTATCTGATTCATATTTCCTCCATTCTTTTAATAGTATTTGTAAATAGAAAAAATATATAATGGGAAAGATTTGAAAAAAAAATTAAAAAAGTGTTTATTTTTTATATAATAATATGATAGAATATAAACAAAAATTAAATTGATAAAGGAGAGTGTATACATGCCTGAAATAAAGTATAAACGTATACTTCTAAAATTAAGTGGAGAGGCACTTGGTGGAGCAGAAGGAAGAGGCGTAAATGCTGGTACTCTTGGAAAAATATGCGATCAAATCAAAAATATTGTAAACTTAGGTGTTGAGGTTGCAATAGTAGTAGGAGGAGGAAACTTCTGGAGAGGTAAATATGGACACCAAATGGAAAGAACCACTTCAGACTATATGGGAATGCTAGCTACAACAATGAATGGTTTAGCACTTCAAGATTCGCTAGAAGCAAGAGGACTAACAACAAGACTTCAAACAGCAATTGAAATGAGGCAAATAGCAGAACCATATATAAGAAGAAGAGCAACAAATCATTTATCAAAAGGAAGAGTTGTAATATTTGCATGTGGAACAGGAAATCCATTTTTCACAACAGATACAGCAGCAGCCTTAAGGTCAGCCGAAATAGAAGCAGACGTAATATTATTAGCAAAAACTATAGACGGAGTATATTCAGCAGATCCTAAAATTGATAGCACAGCTATAAAATATGATGAAATAACATATTTAGATATCTTAAACAAAGACCTAAAAGTAATGGATTCAACAGCAACATCACTATGCAAAGACAATAAAATACCATTAATAGTATTTGGAATAGATGAACCCGAAAACATGGTAAAAATCATAAAAGGAGAAAAAATAGGAACATATATTAAATAATATAAAACCTAGTACAAGACATATCTTATTATAGGAAGTATGACCTTAGGTAAAGATGTGTTCACATCAGAAATTAAAACAAGATTAAGAAAAGGAGAAAAGAAATATGGATTACACAAATATTGAAGAAAGAATGAAAAAAACAATAAATGTTTATGAGGAGAATTTGTCAGAAATAAGAGCAGGTAGAGCAAATCCTGCAATATTAAACAAAATAACAGTAGATTATTATGGAACAGCAACACCAATAAATCAAATGGCAGGAATTTCAGTTCCAGAAGCAAGGTTAATAGTAATACAACCATGGGATATGAGTGTATTAAAAGAAATAGAAAGAGCAATATTAGCGTCAGATATAGGAATAACACCAAATAATGATGGAAAAGTAATACGTTTGAACTTCCCAGAATTAAATGAAGAAAGAAGAAAAGAATTAGTAAAAGATATAAGAAAAATGAGTGAAGAGTCTAAAGTGGCTGTAAGAAGTGTAAGAAGAGACGGAATAGACGAATTCAAAAAAATGCAAAAAGAATCAATTATAACAGAAGACGATCTAAAACAAGCAGAAGATCAAATACAAAAATTAACAGATAAATATGTAGAACAAATAGACAAAATTACAGATAATAAAGAAAAAGAGATAATGACTGTATAAAAGTTGGAAATTGGAAGTTGGAAGTTAGAGTAGAGTAAATTCTTCGAAGAAATTGTGCTAAATCTAACCTTCAACCTATAACTTCCACCTTTCAAGAAAGGTGAATATAAATGAACGAATTAAATATGCCAAAACACATTGCCATAATAATGGATGGAAACCGTAGATGGGCAAGAGAAAAAGGTTTAGATATAAAACAAGGTCATAAACAAGGGGCCAAAACTTTAGAAAAAATTGTGCGTTATGCAAATAAAATAGGCCTACAATACATAACTGTATATGCTTTTTCAACAGAAAACTGGAAAAGAACAAAGGAAGAAGTAGGAGCTTTAATGCTTTTACTTCAAAACTATTTAGATGATTACAGTAAAAGAGCAGACACAGAAAATATAAGAGTAAAAATATTAGGCGATATTACAGCCTTATCAGAAGGAATGCAAAAAAGCATAAAAAAATGTATGGAAAGAACAAAAGATAATACAGGAGTAACTTTTAATATTGCTTTAAACTATGGTGGAAGAGATGAAATTGTAAAGGCTACAAGAAACATAGCTGAAAAAGTAAAAGAAAATAAATTACAAATAGAAGATATTACAGAAGAAACTATTTCAAATTCTTTATATACAGAAGGGCAACCAGACCCAGACTTAGTAATAAGAACAAGTGGAGAAATAAGAACAAGTGGATTTTTAACATGGCAAGCAGTGTACTCAGAATACATATTCATAGAAAAAAATTGGCCAGATTTTACCGAACAAGACTTAGATGACGCAATAGAAGTATATAAAAATAGAAATAGAAAATTTGGAGCACAATAAATGCTAAATATTTTATATAGAGTAGCCACAGTGTCATTAAATATATTTTGTTTTAAGTTTGCAAAAAAAGTATATATAATATGCAAGACACATGGTGAATAAAAATAATAGTAAAAGGAATGAAAAATATGGAGTGGAAAAGATATACCTCAGCATTATTAGGTTTTCCAATAGTGTTATTAATATTATTAATAAAAAATAAATATGTAGTAGATATAGCATTTACAATAATCGCTGCTTTAAGTATGCATGAATATCTAGGTGCAGTAAGCAAGAAATGCAATCCTATAAAATGGGTAGGCTATTTAGCATGTATAAATATAGCATTTATACATATAATACCATCACAGTTCTTACAAATAACAGTTATACTAGAAATTCCAATAATACTTTTAATACTATTTTCACAAATAATAGTAACAAATATGAAAACAACATTTAATGATTTAGTATATACATTATTTGGAATCATATATATAGTATTTTCAATAGTATGTATTGCACTAATAAATGGAATGCAAAATGGAAGCATATTAGTTTGGTATGCAATAATAGCAGCATGGGGAACAGATATATTCGCATATTTTACAGGAAAAGCTATTGGAAGGCACAAATTTAGTAAAATAAGTCCTAAAAAATCTATTGAAGGATGTATAGGAGGAACAATAGGAGCAGTACTATTAATTCTTATATATACATATGTTGCAAATAAATTCTGGGGAATGGAAATTTCATATTATATAATAAGTATAATAGCAATATTGCTAAGTTTAATAGGTCAAATAGGAGACTTTGCAGCATCAAGTATAAAAAGAGATGTAGAAATAAAAGACTTCAGCAATATGATACCAGGACATGGCGGAATGTTAGACAGAATAGATAGTTTAATATTTTTAGCACCATTTGCATATGCTTTATTAATGTTAATTTAGAGGTTGGAGGTTAGAAGTTGGATTTCAAGTAATTTCTTCGAAGAATTTATCCTATTTTCCAACTTCAAATACGAAAGGAAGAACAAATTTGATTAATTTTATAATAATAGTTCTAAAAGTAATATTTCTACTAGGCTTTCTCATATTCATACATGAAGGAGGCCATTTTTTAGTAGCAAAACTATGTAAGGTAAGAGTAAATGAATTTGCTCTAGGTTTTGGACCAACAATATGGAAAAAGCAAGGGAAAGAAACTAAATATGCTTTGCGTTTAATACCACTTGGAGGTTTTGTAAGTTTAGAAGGAGAAGATGAACGAGTAGAAAGCAAAAATTCATTTAGTGAAGCTTCTATTACCAAAAGAATGGCGATAATAGTAGCAGGTGGTATTGTAAATATTATATTTGGTTTACTTGTCTATTTCATATTAATGTCAAGTATAGGAAATAATACATCACTTGTTGTAGATAAAACAATGCCCGAATATGCAGCAGAGCAAAGTGGAATAATAGCAGGGGATGAAATTATAAAAATAAACAATAAAAAAGTAAATGTAAAGTCGGATATAGATAAAATTTTAAGTAAATCAAATGGAGAAGAATTAAAAATTACAATAAAAAGAAATAATGAACAAAAAGAAATTACTTTAACACCAACAAGAAAAGAAAATAAAAGTACAGGAATATATTTAAAAAGTGGAGACAATTCTACAAAAATAGTAACAGTAGAAAAAGGAAGTAGTGCAGAAAAACAAGGTTTAAAAGCAAATGATAAAATACAAAAAATAAATGGAGCAGAAGTAAAAACAAGAGAAGACATAGTAAATGTAATTAGTTCAAGTGAAGATAATGAAAAACTAATATTTACAATAGAAAGAGGAAATGAAAGTATAGAAATAGAAGTTATACCAGATACATTATATACCTACTATATAGGAGTACAATTTAAGTTAGCAGAGAATAATATACTAAATAATATGCACTATGCACTATATGAAACTAGAGATTTTATATTTACAATAACCGACAACTTAAAAATGTTATTTACAGGAAATGTAGGATTAGATCAAATGATGGGACCAGTAGGAATATCAGAAGCAGTAGCAAACACAAGTGGAGTAAAAGACTTTGTATACTTACTAGCGCTAATAAGCCTATCACTAGGAGTAACAAACCTACTACCATTCCCAGCACTAGATGGAGGAAAATTTGTACTACTAATATTAGAACTAATGAGAGGCAAAAAACTAAAACAGGAAACAGAAATAAACTTACAAATACTAGGCTTCGCACTACTAATAGTATTAGCATTATATGTTACTTATAATGATATATTAAGAATATTTTAAAATAGTGATTTGGTAGGTGTACTAAATTTTTGACTAAATTATTTATTTTTTATTGATATTTCTCATTCAATACAATATAATAAATTACAGTTAAGTAAGAGAAGTTTTTAGAGATAATGTTTAAAATAATAAAGTAAGGATGAAAAAAGGAATATGAGAGACAAAACAAAAGCGAAAAGTAAAGAGTATAAATTTGGAAGATTTGGAGGAATAACACTAATTTCACTTGTAATAACGATAGTAGTACTAATAATATTGGCAAGTATAGGAATATATTTGAGTGTAGGGAATAATGGAATATTTAATCGTGCAAATGAGGCAAAAGAATTAACTAACAAGCAAACAGCAACAGAAAAAATAAATTTAAAAATAACAACAGCACAAATGAATAAATATGCAGAAAAGCAAGAAATGCCTACACTAAAGGAACTATCAGAAGTGTTGAGAGATGATAATGAAATACAATATGTAACAGAAAAAAGCCAAATAGCAAGTACAAAGTATGAAGTAGGAGAAAATCCAACATCAATATATACAAAATTAAATGAGTACCCATATGAATTTGAAATAAATAGTAGTTTACAACTAGCTTCAATAAATGGAATTAAAATATCACAAAATAATGATACACAAAATAAAGCAAAAGTATTATTTGATGGCAAACATTCTAATGGAACAATAATATTTAATGAAGATAAAATAGAAGATTATGATTACTATGAGTTTATTTATGGTGTAGATAATGGGAAAAGAAGATTATTTTCTTCAATTATATCAAAAGAATTTTTACAATATCCAATAGAAGAAAATAATGAAAACAAGATTATAGGGGGACTATCAGCTCCAACAGCAACAGTTAGTATTGAAATAACTAATGTTGGCGAGAATTCAATTACATGCACAATATATTCGGGAGGTGAAACTTGGTCTAAACTTCCATCATATATTTACCAAATAATAGGAAGAAATATGTAGATAACAGAAAAGATTTGGCACGCGTCCAAATCTTTTTTAAATTTTATTGATATTTTTATTCTGATGTAATATAATGAATGACAGTGAAGTAAGAGAGTTTTTGGGGGCATTTGAACATGAATGAAAAGCAAGAGTACAAGCACGTAAGAGAAGTTTTTAGAGATTTTAGTTCAAGTAATCAGCATATAATGGAAGCTAAAGTAAAGGCTATAAATTTGTTTAAGAAAACAAATACTTTAGAAATAACTTTGCTTTCTAATACTTTAATAGAAGTTAAAGGTGTATATGCTTTTGAAAAGTATTTAGAAGTTCGTTTTGGAATAGCTAATATACAAATTAAAATTGAAAATGAAAATATAGAACAAAGTGTAACAGATAATGCATGTGAAACTACTGAGATAGATAAAATAGGAAGCAAGGTAGAAAAAGAGTGGGAAGATATTATTGAATATATGGCATATAAACACCCTATGTTCAAGGCAATTCTAGCAAAAAGCAATATTGGAGTAGACAATAAAAATATAAATGTACTTCTTTCTAAAAAAGGAAAGGAATTTTTAACTGTCAAAAAGTTTGATGAAATATTATCAAGTATAATATTTAATATATATGGAGCAAGATATAAAGTAATTTGTACAGAAAATATTAATGAAGACGATATAAAGAAATATCAAGAATATAATAAAAAAATGCAAGAAGAGGCAATACGAAACTTACAAATACAAAGTAATATAAGTACAGAAGAACAAGAAGAATATAGTAATATGCCACCACCACCTCCACCAGAGAATATACCTTTTGATGATAGCTATTTTGGAGAAGTTCCACCACCTCCACCAACAGAAGAAGACTATTTGCTTGAGCTTGAAGAACTGGAGGAAGAGAAAAATTATATTTTAGGAAAGCCTTCAAAAGCTAAAGAAAATAAGGTAAAAATAAAAGAAATATCAGCAGAGAATAAACGTATAACAATAGAAGGTAGAGTAGTTACTTGTGAGTGCAGAGAAACAAAAACAGGTAAAGGAATGATAATATTTGACCTTTATGATGGAACAGGAATTATAACATGTAAATCCTTCACAACAGACGCAAAAGAAGGAAATGAAGTGGCAGAAAAAATTAGAAATGCAAGCGGAATTAAAACAACAGGAAAAGCAGGGCTAGATGCATTTGCAGGCGATGTTACTGTAATGTCAAATATTATAATAGAAATAAATGGAGATAACTTCCCAAAACTACCAACAGAAGATGAAGATTCACCATTAATATTAGGAATGAACCCAGAAATAAAAGAGCCATTAATAAAAGTACAAGATGTAGGAATAGAGTCAGGAAATGTATGTATAGATGGCGAGGTTATTGCTATGGAAGATAGAGAACTAAAAGGAGGAAAAATACTTTTAAGCTTATCTATCTATGATGGTACAAGTACAATGACATGTAAAGCCTTTCTAACAAAGGATAATAGTAAAAAAGTAATAGGAAAAATAAAAGGTGCAAAAGGAATAAAACTTGCAGGAAAAGCAGGAATGGACACCTTCTCAAATGAAATCACAATTATGGCAAATACAATTGTAGTATCAACAGGAATAAAAAAAGAAGTAAGACAGGATAATTCAGAAGTAAAAAGGGTAGAACTTCATATGCATACTCAAATGAGCCAAATGGATGCAGTAACACCAGCAGCAGAGTTAATAAAAAGAGCTATGAAATGGGGAATGAAATCAATTGCGATTACAGACCATGGAGTAGTACAATCTTTCCCAGATGCCCACAAAATGCTAGGCTTTGATAACCCAGACATGAAAGTAATATATGGTGTAGAAGCATATTTAGTACCAGATAAATCAAATATAGTAACAAATTCAAGAAATCAAACGCTAGAAGATACAACTTATTGCGTGCTAGACTTAGAAACAACAGGACTTTCATTTAGAACAGAAAAAATAACAGAAGTAGGAATAATGAAAGTAAAAAATGGAGAAGTAATAGACAAATTCAGCTGTTTTGTAAACCCAGAAAAACCAATACCACCAAAAGTAGTAGAAGTAACAAACATAACAGATGAAATGGTAAAA
The DNA here is from genome assembly GCA_949927585.1 of uncultured Clostridiaceae bacterium. GTDB lineage: Bacteria > Bacillota > Clostridia > TANB77 > CAG-508 > UMGS1663. The sequence continues at coordinate 8,150 of CATLFA010000021.1, read as the reverse complement.
GACGCAGAAACAATAGACAAGGTATTTCCAAAAATATTAGAATTTGTAGGAGATAGCGTACTAGTTGCTCATAATGCAGACTTTGACATAGGATTTTTAAAACACAATGCGAAAGAACTAGGTTATACATTAGACAATACATATATGGACACTTTACGTTTAGCAAAGAGGCTATTTCCAGACTTTAAAAAATACAAATTAGGAATAATAGCAGACAAGCTAGGAATTGTTGTTGAAGTAGCACATAGAGCCTTAGATGACGTAGATACTACTGTAAAAGTTTTAAATGTAATGTTTAATATGCTAAAAGAAGATGGTATAAAAACATTAGATGATATTGATAATAAGGGGGCAGTAGACTTTAAAAAACTACCAAGTTACCACGCAATAATATTAGCTAAAAACTATGTAGGACTAAAAAACTTATACAAACTAGTATCACTTTCACACTTACACTATTTTTATAAAAAGCCACGTATATTAAAATCAATATACAAAAAATATTCAGAAGGCCTAATATTAGGAAGTGCATGTGAAGCAGGGGAGCTATATAGAGCAATAGTAGAAGGAAAAGATGATGACGAAGTAGAAGAAATAGCAAAAGACTATGACTACTTAGAAATACAACCAACAGGAAATAACATGTATATGGTAAGAAATGGAACCTTGCCAGATGCAAGAGCAATAGAAGATATAAATAGAAAAATAGTAGCCTTAGGAGAAAAACTAGGAAAACTAGTAGTAGCAACCTGTGACGTTCACTTTATAGACCCACAAGACGAAATATATAGAAGAATATTAATGGCAGGTCAAGGCTATGATGACGCAGATGAGCAAGCACCACTATACTTACGTACAACTGAAGAAATGCTAAAAGAATTTGAATACTTAGGAGAAGAAAAAGCATATGAAGTAGTTGTAACAAACACAAATAAAGTATCAGATATGTGTGAAAGGATAAGTCCGATATCACCAGAAAAATGCCCACCACACATAGAAGGTTGTGAGCAAACAATAAAAGATATAGCTTTTGATAAAGCACACGAACTATATGGAGACCCACTCCCAGAAATAGTACAAGAAAGGCTAGATAAAGAGTTAAACTCAATTATAAAAAATGGATTCTCAGTTATGTACATAATAGCACAAAAACTAGTATGGAAATCTAATGAAGATGGCTATATAGTAGGTTCAAGGGGGTCAGTAGGTTCATCATTTGTAGCCAACATGACAGGTATAACAGAAGTAAACTCACTACCACCACATTACAGATGCCCAAACTGTAAATATTCAGACTTTACAGACTATGGTTATCAATGTGGATTTGACTTACCAGATAAAGAATGCCCAAAATGTGGAACACAAATGGTAAAAGACGGAATAGATATACCATTTGAAACCTTCTTAGGATTTAATGGAGATAAAGAACCAGATATTGACTTAAACTTCTCAGGAGAATACCAAGCAAAAGCCCATAAATACACAGAAGTAATATTTGGAAAAGGAACAACCTTCAAAGCAGGAACAGTAGGAACAGTAGCAGACAAAACCGCTTTCGGATATGTAAAAAAATACTATGAAGAAAGAGGAGTACCAGTAAATAATGCAGAAGTAATAAGAATATCACAAGGATGTACAGGAATAAAAAGAACAACAGGCCAACACCCAGGGGGAATAATAGTAGTACCAAAAGGAAGAGAAATATATGAATTCACCCCAGTACAACATCCAGCAGATGACCCAAACTCAGACATAGTAACAACACATTTTGACTACCACTCAATAGACCAAAACTTACTAAAACTAGATATACTAGGGCACGACGACCCAACCGTAATACGTATGCTTTACGACCTAACAGGAATAGACCCAACAAAAGTACCATTAGATGATAAAGAAACAATGAGCATATTTAGTTCAACAGATGCCTTGGGGGTAACACCAGAACAAATAGGAAGTAAAGTAGGAAGCTATGGAATACCAGAATTTGGAACAAAATTCGTAAGAGGAATGTTAGTAGATACAAAGCCAACAACCTTTGACGAACTAATACGTATATCAGGTTTATCACATGGTACAGACGTATGGCTAGGAAATGCACAAACATTAATAGAAGAAGGAACAACAACCCTTCAAAACTCAATATGTTGTCGTGACGATATAATGATATATCTAATAAAAAAAGGAGTACCACCAAACCCAGCCTTCAAAATAATGGAAACAGTACGTAAAGGAAAAGCACTAAAAGACAAAGAAAAATGGGCACAAAATGTCGAATTAATGAAAGAACATGATGTACCAGACTGGTATATAAAATCATGTGAAAAAATAAAATACATGTTCCCAAAAGCCCACGCAGCAGCATATGTAACAAACGCATTCAGAATAGCCTGGTTCAAAGTACATCAGCCAAAGGCATATTACACAGCATACTTCACAATACGTGCCGACGAATTTGACAGTGAAATAATGTGCTATGGAAAAGAAAAAGTAAAAAACAAAATGAAAGAAATAGACTTAGCTGGAAACAGTGCAACAACAAAAGACAAGAACATGTATGCAATACTAGAACTAGTATTAGAAATGTACGAAAGAGGAATAAAATTTTTACCGATAGATTTATACAAATCACATTCCACAAAATTCCAAATAGAAGAAGAACGGAATACGCCCACCACTAAACAGCGTACCAGGCCTAGGAACAGTAGCAGCCGAAGGAATAGAACAAGCAAAAAAAGACGGTAAATTCATGTCAATAGATGATATGAAAATACGTTCAAAAATAGGAAACTCAGTAGTAGATTTGCTTAAGAAAATGGGATGTTTAGAAGGAATGAGCCAGAGTAACCAACTTAGCCTATTTGGCTAAGTTCCCATTGGGGACGTTTCCTTTTGGGTATCTGTCACTTTTGGGAAGTAAGGGGCTTAATTGGTAAGGAATACCTAAAAGAATTTACTGAATTACGCTCTTTTAAATTTTTAAAAAAATTAATTTAAATCTGTTTTCGAAATGGTTACATAAAATCCGCGGAAACTATTGTAAAATAATATTATTTATGATAAAATACATACACTGAAAATTATAAGCCTATAAAATAATTATTTTAAGGAGGAAAAACCATGAAACCATTAAATGAGGAACAGGTAAAGGTAATAAAAGACTTTGAAGAATTCAAAAAGAACTTGTCAAAAAAATATGTTATTCTTAGAACAGGCATGGTCATTATGGAAAAAGCATTTAATGATGCACTTCAAGAGCAGGAAATTGATAGCAAACCATCAGCATATTCAATGACATCACTTATAGAGCACGATTTAAATTATGGACTTTCTTTGAAAGTTGATAAAGATAATAAGCTTATTATAGGAATAATGAAAGAGCCAGTAAATAATAAAGATGTTGTAATAAAAGAGTGTGTTAACTTTATATCAGAAATATCAATTCATATATCAAAATTAAATGAATACTTAGATAATCAATATGATTGTAGTATTTTTGATAAGGATATATATGACTGTAAGCAGCATGTTAAAAAAATAGTGAATGTTATTTTTGAAATTTCAAAAGAATAGTCTTCATAAAAATTGAAGCTTAAAAACCAAAAAAACTCGGAATTTCCGAGTTTTTTTGTGTTTTACTTTTTTATCTTTCATCCCCCATATCAATCTCAATATCAATAATCTCATTAGAAACCTCAGAAGCAGCTCCAGACTTACTTACTGAGCTTTTACCTTTAAGTTCGTCAGAACTTACCTTTTTCAAAGGTTCAACATGTTTTAAAAAGTAAAAACCTTCTTTATTATAAACAGTGTTATCATCATAATCTATTACAAATTCTTGATTATTATTATTCTTAAACTCAACCCAAGTATGCATTTTTTTAGACTTATCTGAAATACCATAAACATAACCAGTAACAATGCTATTAGGAAATGTAAGTAATTGAGAAATATATTCAGCACTAAATTTATCTTTTCTAACAACACTTCTTTTATCATTCTTATCATTTAATGTTTCAGGTATAATATCAGAAAGTTTAGCAACTTTTATACAGTTAGCTCTTGTATTTATTGAAATATAATCATTTTGTTTACTTGTAAATTTAACAATTCTTGATTTATTAAAACTATCAATTAAATGACTTTTTTCATCTTCCGAAAATTTATTATTATTCAATTTTGTAATTGTGCTATAAATAAAATATTCATCAAAATAAAGGTGATTAGCCTCAGAAAGTAAGCTCATGATTTCTTTTTTATTATTATCATGAGTAGCTTTATCATATCTTTTATTCCAATCTTCACAATCAGACAAAGAAAAAGTTTGATATATTTCTGACACTTAAATAACACCTCCTTAAATTAACATAAACACATATCTATATTAATTATAACAGAAAATAGAAAAAAATGCAAATTATTGCATTTTTTATATCTTATTGGTATAATTACTATGTTATTGAAAGGAGAGAAATATGGCAGATACAGGAATAAAAATATTTACAATTCAAAATGTAATTATATATTTACTTATAATAAATGTAATAGCATTTTTAGCAATGTGGATAGATAAAAGAAAGGCCGAAAAAGGAAAGTGGAGAATTAGTGAAACTACTTTACTTCTACTTGGGGTACTTGGTGGAAGTATGGGTAGTATGATAGGAATGTACACATTTAGGCATAAAACTAAGAAAAAAAGATTTACAATAGGGATGCCAGCTATATTAATTATAGAAATAATAATATATTTTATATACTTTATATAGAGAAATATAAATGTAGGGGTCGCCGCCATTGGCGACCCGTGCTCCAGCGAAATTGCTTAAATAAATATATTTAGGGTAATTTTGTAGAAAGAGCAGGTCGCCGATGGCGGCGACTCCTACAAATAAAAATACAAATATAGAAAGAAAGGAAAATCAAATATGAAAGAAGAATTTATACAATTATTAAAAGAAACAAATAGAGAAGGAATGGAAAAACTAATAGAATTTCTACAGCATTCTGATTTTTTTAGAGCACCTGCAAGCACAAGGTTTCATGGGTCATTTGAAGGTGGTTTATTAGAACATAGCATGAAAGTATATGAAATATTAAAACAAAAATCAGGAGATAGTGAGCACGTGCGAATAATAGCATTATTACATGACATATGCAAAGCAAATTTCTATAAAGTAGATTATAGAAATGCAAAAAATGAACTAGGAGTATGGGAAAAAGTTCCATACTATACAGTAGATGATTTGGTACCATATGGGCATGGCGAAAAATCTGTAATGATGATATCAGAATTCATAAAATTAACTCCAGAAGAAAGGTACGCAATACGTTGGCATATGGGATTTACAGAACCAAAGGAACTATATACAACAATAGGTGCAGCCTACAAAAAATACCCAATAGCATTACTAACACATGAAGCAGACTTAGAAGCTACTTATTTTTATGATATATAATTAAAATTTAATACAAATGCTTGTAAGACAACAATAGATATGTTATAATAATTAACATAAGAATTATTATAATAATGTAACTTACTTAAAATTTTAAGGAGGATGAATAAAAAAATGAGTATATTTTTAAGAGGCAAAGAAGTACGGAAAAATGAGTTGGATAGGAAAATAGAAGTATCTTTTGATGATTTAAATGAAAATGGTCAGAAAAGAATGTTTGAAGAGAATAAAGAGCTATTTTTGACAGATGCTATTATATCAAGATATAAAAATATTAGAGAAATGGCAGAAAATTATGCTTATGAAGAATGTTCTAATGAAATTTTAAATCAAACTATTTGGCAATTATATAATATGCAAGGTAGATATATAACGATAATATTGAAACTATTAAATATTCATCGACTTAAATTGTTAAATTATCTTCAAAATGAATTTGCTAATTCAGATAATTATATTTTAAAAGAATGGTTAATAACTAAATATTCTGGAACATCTAATGATACTTTAAATGCCATTCTTGCTAAGGAATTAGATAAGTTCTGTAATAATGAAAAAAATTTGGTTGATGAAATAATAATGAATCGAAATTTTGAACTTACATTATTAGGTGAATGTTATGGATTTGGTGCTATACAAAAAATTGAAGCCCGAATTAAAGAACTGAGAGAAAAATAACAATAAAACACATAAAAGGATAAATTTTGTCCTTTTATGTGTTTTTGTATAAAATTTGAATAATTAGTCAGTATACTTGAATGAATAAACACTATATGCTACAATGTATAAAGTAAAGACAGTACAAAACAATATGTACTGTCTTTAAAAATATAAAAGGAAGGAATATTAAATTCCTTAAGAGAGGAAAAAGATTATGAAAAGAGCAAAAAATATGCTATATGAAGCAACAGAATTTAACAATATAAAGGAAATTATTTATAATTCTGCTAAGAAATTTTCAAAGCAAATTGCATTTGCAATAAAACATCAAGAAAATAAAAAAGTGACTTATGAAAATATCACATATGAAAAATTATTAAAAGATATTAATAGTTTTGGAACAGCCTTATATAATAAAGGTCTTAACCAAAAAAGAGTAGCAATTATAGGAAAAAATAGATATGAATGGGTAGTTTCTCATCTTGCAAATTTGTTAGGAGGTATAGTTTCCGTTCCACTAGATAAAGACTTGCAATATGATGAATTAGAAAACTCTATTATAAGAAGTAAAGCAGACTGTATAATATTTGATGAAAAATTAACAGATAAAATAACAAAAATTAAAGAAGAGAACAATACTAATTTAACAAGCTACATATGTATGAGTAAAATAGAAGGCTTTGAATCAGTAGAAGAACTTACAAAACAAGGTGAAGTTTTAATAGAAGAAGGAAACACGCAATATATTGATGCCAAAATTGATGAAAATATAATGAACATACTATTATTTACATCAGGGACTACATCAAAATCAAAAGCAGTTATGCTTTCACAAAAAAACATTGCATCAAACATATATGCAATGCAATGTGTAGAAGATATTAGAAGTACAGATACAAATATTGCATTTTTACCATTTCACCATATATTTGGTTCAACATGTATGATAATGATGCTTGCATGTGGTGTAAAAACTGTATTTCCAGATGGTTTAAGATATATTAAACAAAACTTAAAAGAATATAAAGTAACATTATTTGTTGGTGTACCTGTTTTAGTAGAAGCCATTTATAAAACAATAATGAAGGAAATTGAAAAGCAAGGAAAAACTAAAATAATAAAAATAGCAACAATAATTAGTAATATATTATTAAAATTACATATTGATATTAGAAGAAAAATATTTAAACCAATAATTGAGGCATTAGGAGGAGAGCTAAGGTTTATTATTTCTGGAGGAGCTCCTGCAGACCCTAAAATATCAAAAGGTTTTAATGATATGGGAATAAAAACTGCACAAGGGTATGGTTTAAGTGAAACTTCACCTGTTATAGCAGCAGAAAATAGTAAAGCGATAAAAAATGGAACTGTTGGAATACCTATGGTAAATGATGTTATAGAAATAGTAAATAAAGATGAAAATGGAATTGGTGAAATAAGAGTAAAAGGTCCAAATATAATGTTAGGATATTATGAAATGCCAGAACTTACAAATGAAGTATTAAAAGAAGGATGGTTTTATACAGGAGACTTAGGATATTTTGATAGAGATGGATACTTATATATAACAGGGAGAAATAAAAACATGATAGTACTAAGAAATGGAAAAAAAGTGTTCCCAGAAGAACTTGAACTATTAGTAAATAGACTAGAACTAGTAGAAGAATCAATGGTATTTGGTATGCCAAGTAAAGAAGATAAAAATGACGTAAAAGTTTCAGTAAAAATTGTATATAATAAAGAAGTTGTAAAAGAAAAATATAAGGATAAAACAGAAAATGAACTTTATCAAATTATTTGGGAACAAATAAAAGAATTAAATAAATCTTTCCCAAGATATAAACACATACAAAACATGATATTAACAGATGAAGAACTTATAAAAACAACAACTAAGAAAATAAAACGACCAGAAGAAATGAAAAAAATATTACAAGAGAAATAAATATAGAGCAAAAAAATAAAAGAAAAAAGCATTTTTTTATTGAAAAAAATGCTTTTTTGTTATATATTTTTTATATAAAAAGTAAGTTT